>CAJWMA010000001.1 GCA_913042995.1 uncultured bacterium
TCAATATCCTCGTGGATTATCCGACCGAAGATGAAGAGGTCGAGATCATGAAGAGAACCACCGTCGGGCAGGATGTGAATGTTGAAGAAATTCTCAACGGCGATGAGATTCGTGAGTTGCAGGAGATCGTGAGGAAGGTGCCGGTTGCCGACGAGGTGATTCGCTACGTGCTCAGGTTGACCCGGGCGACCCGGATCAATAAGGAGGAGGCGCCTGAATACATCAAGGATTGGCTTGCCTGGGGCGCTGGTCCCAGGGCGTCGCAGTACCTGATCCTGGGGGCTAAGGCCCGGGCGGTTCTTTACGGTCGTAATCACGTTTCGGCTGAGGATGTCCAGGCTGTGGCCTACCCGGTCCTGCGTCACAGAATTCTGACCAACTTTAGTGCTGAGGCTGAGGGAGTCAGCCCAGAGACGATCATCGCCCGCCTGATCGAGGATACTCCTGTTCACGATACGGGTGCCGCCGGAGCCGCCGCGAGCGGTTGATGGCTTTTGCCTGGACGCAGGGCGCTTCGGCTGGAGGAGATGTCCGTTGGTGCGTTTCATTTTCATCGGCTTGCAGAATAGGGGAGAGATGATTGGCTGCTGATTCGCCTTCCAAGTACCTTGACCCCAAGGTTCTCAACGGGATCTCCAGGCTGGAGCTCAAGGCCCGGCTTATCGTCGAGGGATTCATCTCGGGACTCCATCGCAGCCCGTATCACGGCTTCAGTATTGAGTTTGCCGAGCACCGGGAATATGTCCCCGGCGATGACATCCGCCACATCGACTGGAAGGTCTTCGGGCGCTCCGACCGCTTCTATATCAAGCAGTACGAGGAGGAGACCAACCTCAACACCCATATCCTCCTGGACGCATCGGAGTCGATGAACTATTCCTCCGGTGAAGTCAGCAAGTTTGATTACGGGGTGATGGTGGCGGCTTCCCTGGCCTACCTGCTTCTGCGCCAGCAGGATGCTGTTGGGCTGGCGCTCTTTGATGACAAGGTCCGCGACCTGGTAGGCGCGCGGTCCACAGGATCCCATCTCAAGACCCTGCTCGATGTGGTGGAAAAGCCAGGGCTGAAGGAGAAGACTGACCTCGGGGTTATCCTGCACCAGTTTGCCGACAGGATCAGCCGCAAGGGGCTGATCGTCATCATCTCAGACATGCTCGATGATATTGAGCATATTGAGCGAGGCCTGAAGCACCTGCGCTATTGCAATCACGAGGTGATTCTCTTCCACCTGCTCGACAAGGATGAGCGCACCTTTCCATTTCAGAACATGACCATGTTTGAGGGGCTGGAGGGCATGGAGGATGTGCTGGCTAATCCAAGACTCCTGAAGGAAGCCTACCTCGGGGAGTTGGAGAAGTTCCTCAGCAGACTGAGAAGGGTTTGTCGGAACAATCGTTTCGATTATGTGGCCCTGGACACCAGCGACCATCTTGACGTGGCTCTCTCTACCTACCTGGCCAAGCGTACGGGGAGTTTGAGACGGTGAGCGGAATCTTTCTCAACTCAGGTCTGCTTTGGCTTGGCGCTCTCGTCGGTGTGCCAATCCTCATCTACCTGATCAATCGCCAGCGCTTTCGCCGCCGCAAATGGGCTGCGATGGTCTTTCTCCTCAAGGCGTTGAAGAAAAGCCGGCGAAGACTGCAGATACAGAACCTCCTGCTCCTTCTGATCCGCTGCCTCATCCTTCTTCTGCTTGTCCTGGCCGTTTCCCGCCCGGTCCTGCATTCTAATTCGGAGGCCTTCTCCAGCGAGGGGAACAAGAACTGGATCTTCGCCATCGATACCTCCTATAGCATGGAGTACGTGGATGGCGCATCGAGCCTGCTGGACAGGGCCAAGCAGACTGTCCTCGATGTCGTTACATCCTACGCAAAGGAGGACGACTATGTGGCTGTCATGACGCTGGATTACCAACCGGACGTGATCTTCGAGAGGAGCCAGATGAGCGCCCCGAGGAAAGCGCTGCTCGAGTCCGAACTCGATCGACTGGCCAGCAGCAACCGCGGGGTCCGCCTGGTGACCTCGCTGCGTTCCATAGCCGACCTGGCAGATCAATTCGTGACATCCGCGGGGACGCCTGAGCCGTGCCGGATCGTTTTTCTCAGTGATCTTCAGCGCAAGGACTGGCTTGGCAAGGAGGGACCCCGGTCTCCCGAGATCAAGCAGCTCTTCGATGAGTTCAGATCCGAAGGGCACGAGCTCGTGTTTTCACAGCTCTCCGCTGCTGAGAGCAACAGGTCCAATGTGGCGATCACCGATCTCACGGTCAAGCCGGATCTCTTCGCCAAGGGGGTGGCTGTCGAGATCCAGGTGACGCTGAGGAATTACGGCAGCCGGGAAGCTGATGGACTCGACTTTACCGTGCGGGTTGATCCGCCTGTGACAGGGAACCCAGGAGAAGCGCAGGCGGGGGAAATCCTGAGGATTCCGGCCGGAGGCGTTGTGACCCGCAGCCTTCCCTATCGCTTTGATTCACCCGGATATCACTCGGTTGTCGCCGAGGTGCGCAGTGATGGCCTCGTGGTGGACAATAAGCGTTTCTTTACGGTCGATGTGCGGGACCAGATCGAGATCCTCCTGGTGGATGGAGATCCGGCTGTCGACCCCCTGGAGCGCGAGACCTTCTACCTGCAGACAGCCCTGCAGCCGCGGGATGATGCCATGACCACTCTTGGCGGGCGTATCACTCCCTTCCAGCCGGTCAACCTGACGGCTGACCTTCTTCGAGACGTGGAGTGGAAGAGGTTCTCGCTTGTTGTTCTCGCCAACGTGGCCGACATTCCCGTAAAGGAACTCGTGACCCTGCGGCGCTACGTCGCTGAAGGTGGTTTCCTGGTGGTCTTCATGGGAGCCAACGTTGATCCCCAGACCTACAACAGGATCTTCCACGCTCCCGGGCCTGAGCGATTGCTGCCGTTTGAGGTTGTTGAGGAGCGCGGCGACAGCCTCAGCCCGGTCTACCTTCAATTTTCCGACAAGTCCCATCCGGTGGCGGATTATTTCGCGCAGCACAAGGAACGAACCGAACTGCACAGAGCCCTGGTTCCCTTCTACCGATTCATGAAGATGGCAGCCGAGCCCGGAGGCAAGGAGGCCACGGCCAGGGTTTTCTGCCGCTACAACGACCTCGACAGGAGCCCCGCGGTATTTGATAACCCCTACGGCCGCGGCCGGGTTCTGTGGTTTACCTCGTCTGCTGATGATGGCTGGAACGAGTTTCCAGCCTGGCAGGACTACGTGGTCTTTCTCTACGAGTCGATCGCCTACCTGGTCGGATTCCGCCGTCTGAACGATAACCTTGGGATCGGGGAGGAGTTCCAGCGCTTCTACGACAGCTCGCGCTTCGCCTACGAGGTCAGGCTTCACGCTCCGCCCCTGCCGGGTCGAGGGCTGACTGGAAGCCGCACCGTTCCGATGGCCATGCGCGAGCTTGACGACTCAGGGAGGTTCTCCCTGGCTTACGGGCAGACGGATGTTCCCGGGCTGTACAGGCTCGAGCTGAGACAGGGACAGGCCGGTGCCGGGGAGGAAGGCGAAGCTTCCGCCGCGAAAAAAAACACCGAGTATTTCAGCGTCAATGTTTCGACTGAGGAGAGTGACCTGCGCGGGATCGAGGCCTCGGAGATGGAGTCGCACTTCGGTGTCGAGGCCAGCCAGCTACTGAACTATTCCGAAGAGGTTGAGACCAGGCAGCAGCAGAAGGCCCTGCGGCGCGACCGTGAGCTGTGGAAATATTGCCTGGCGGCGGCTATCGCGCTGCTCTTTATCGAGACGGCCCTGGCGCAGTTCGTTGGCAGGAGGGCTGGTTGATGTTGCCGGCTATCTTGAGAGGGAGCTTTCTTTGCCAGGTCGAGTCGCCGGACCTTGTCACCGAGACTGAGGAGACGATTCGTTGGCTCGATATGCCCGAAGCCTGGATCGTCGCCCTGCTGATCCTGCCCCTGGTGTTCGCCTTCGTCGCTTTTTTCTACAAGAGGGAGAAACCGGTCGGAAATCCCCGCTGGCGCTGGGCCCTCGGCGGCCTGCGGCTGCTTGTGTTGACCCTGGCCCTGCTGATCCTGGCCAACCCGGTGCGGCAGACGAAGACCTATGAGCGAAGAGACAGCACCCTGGTGTTGCTGGTGGATGACTCTCTCAGCCAGGATATCAAGGACAGGTATTCCGAACGCGAGATCCCCAAGTCTCTTGCCCGCCTGTTCCGGACCCAGGCGGATATCGTTGAGGGGACAACGCGATATGACCTGGTGCGCAGGCTGGTGCGCGACGAGGAGCTTGATTTCATCGAGAAGTTGAGGAAGAAGGGCAAGCTCGCGGTCTATACCTTTGGCGGCTCAGTGAACAGCCTCGATAAATTTTCGAAGATCGAGGGGGATGAGGATCCCGCCTCCGGGGCCGGAGACGAGACCGCGGACCCCGCGGCAGATGACGAGCTGCTGCCGTCGTACTCAAAGGTTCGAGATGATCCGCGGGTGCAGGAGACGAGGGTGGCAGAGGGACTCCGGGACTCGGTCTCAGGGGTTCTCGGACTCGGATTCGGCAAACGGCGTGAGAAGGTTTCCGGGGTGATCATGGTGAGCGACTTCCAGCAGAACGCGGATACTATTTCTATTACCGAGTACGCTCGCAGGTTGGGAGAGCGCAAGATTCCGGTCTTTACCATCGGTGTCGGGAATCCCGATGAGCCGAAGGACATCCGGATCACCAACGTCGATGTGAACGACGTTGTGCTGGTGGATGATGATGTTCCCTTCGATGTTTCGTTGGTCGCCGATGGTTTCGAAGGAGAGCGGGTCCGGGTCGATCTGCGAATTGATTCGATTGTTGTCAGCACGAAGTATGTCGTTCTCGATGGGGCCGGGAAACGCCAGGGAGTTCGCTTTCGCTACCAGCCGCGGAAGGCCGGGAAGCTTACGGCCACGGTTGAGGTCGAGCAGCAGGGTGGAGAGGTCTTCTATGACAACAATTCCATGTCGCGCAACCTGACGGTCCTCGATCAGAAGATCAAGGTGCTCTACGCCGAATATCTTCCGCGGTGGGAGTATCGCTATCTCAAGAACGCTCTCATTCGCGACAAGACCATGGAGACGCAGGTCTATCTCTTCTCGGCGGATCCCGAGTTTACCCAGGATTCCTCTACAGGAGTTCCTCCGCTGAGAGCTTTTCCTTCCCGCAAGGAGGAGCTGTTCAAATATCACGTGATCATTCTCGGAGATGTCGACCCCGAGCGTCACCTCGGTGCCGGGCGCCAGGAGCTGCTCAAGGAGTTTGTCGCCTCGGGAGGCGGAGTCATCTTCCTCAGCGGACCGCATTCCAATCCGCTCCGGTACGCTCGCGCGACAGATCTTTACACGATCCTGCCTGTGCAGGTCAACGAGACGGGGTCGCTCAAGGGGGGGGATGCCCCGGTCACGGAGTCTTTCAACGTTAAGCTGAGCGCGGTGGGAATGGAGCATCCGGTGATGAGGCTTGATAATGACCCGGCTCGAAACCGCCAGCTCTGGGAGAACGAAGACGGCCGTTTTTATGAGCATCTTCCCGGGTTCTTCTGGTTTGCCAGGGTCGGCAAGGCCAAGGGAAACGCCGTGGTGCTGGCGCGCCATCCCCAGCTCGTTCAATCTTTGAGTAACCCGCCCAAGCCGCTGGTCATTTTCGCGTTCATGAATTACGGCAAAGGCCGGACCTTCTTCAGCGCGGTCGACAACACCTGGCGCTGGCGGGCGGGTGTCGACAATCTCTACTTCTACCGATTCTGGGGCCAGCTCTGTCGCTTTGTGGCGGCAGGTCGATTGCTTGGCAAGACACCGCGCTACAGCATTACCTCAGACAAAGAGGTCTACAGCATCGGAGAGAGTGTCCGGGTGGAGTGCCAGGTCTACGATGCCAACATGAATCCATCGGAGGACGAGATCATCTCCATCTACCACCAGGTGCAGGGGGAGGTCGATGAGCCGCCGCAGAAGATCGACCTGTCTCTCCATCTGCAGGGGCAGGGGGTCTACAGGGGAACCTTTTCCGCCGGCGCCAGGGGTCGTCACGATCTGTGGCTGGGTACGCCCGAGGAACGCTTTTCCTTTACCTCTTATACCGTCGAGGTGCCGGCCCTGGAGGCGAGGGACACCCGGCTGAACCGCCCCCTGGGCCGCCAGATTGCGAAGTTGTCAGGAGGCGCGTACTTTGATCTGCACGAGGTTATGAACGCCGTAGGCAAGGTCCAGGGGCTCAGCCAGACCAATGAGACCCCGTTCGTCGATGACGAGCTCTGGGACAAGTGGTGGGTTATCGTCCTCATAACCGCTATTCTCGCCGCCGAGTGGATCCTGCGAAAAGTGGTACGGCTGGTTTGAGGGGGAATCGGACGGTAAACTAAGATAGCCGAAGCGCGTTGCCGGCGGATGGATTGAGAGACAGGCAGGTTCAAATCAGCGGATTGGATAACATGGCATCTGCAGAAGATCTGAAGCACAAAATTTCCGGCGCGCGGTTCACAGTATCCGTTGTCATGCTGTTTTGCCTGCTGGCGGCGGCCCCTCTCAGTTTCGCGCGTGAAAAGATCTTCGTTGCCGGAGGCGGGGGCGAGTGGACCTCTCGTCTTGTCGAGGCCCTGGGCGCTGTTGAGGCCGGGAATTATTCCATGGCTGCCCGGGTACTCCAGGAACTTGTCATTTCCGATGAGGGAGGCATGATCAGGATGCCTGTTTTGTCGACTCGCCTCACCGAGCTCAAGGAGATGCTCGCATCGGATTCCGGAAAAAACGCTCCGCTTCCGGCTCCCAGGGCTCGCGTCGTGCCCGTTCGCCCCGGGCAGTTCGGGAGACGGCCCTCCCAGGTGGTCTCTCCCAGGGGGACGAAGGAATGGGGGCGCTATCTGAGCGTGTCGAGAGCGGCGACGCTGGTGCTGGGCCGGCTGCCCGAGGCAGGGCTCGCCCGCTACAGGGAGCTCTATGGTGAGGCCGCAGGCGAACTCCTGCGCGAATACGAGGAGGCCGGTGACCCCCGGGTTCTTCAACAGGTCTGCAGGTTCTACGGTCTTACAGAGTCCGGGCTCTTCGCCCGAGAGTTGAATGCGGATCTCACCTTCGAGTCCGGTCGATTCAAGGCGGCCTGGGTTGAGTATCGTTCGGTGCTGGCGGATCGAGCCCGGGGCGCAATAAAGCCCGGGGCGTTGATGAGACTGGTGGAAAAGTCCCTGGCATGTCTGAAACACGCAGGCTTCCGTCAACTGTTCAACCATGAGAAGGCTCGTCTTGACAAGCTGGTTCGCGGTGCTGGCGAGAAGGAGCATGGTCTCTATCTCGAGCTGCTGAAGAAGCTCGATAATGAGGCCTTTCAGGGCGGGCTTCCCGCCAACGCAGGCAGGGCTTCCGCGAGCTATTGGGGTGGAGAGCTTCCGGGCGGCGCCACCTCGCCCAGATTTGGAGCGGGGGGACTTCCGGACCTGCCTGGCGGACCGATGGAGATTTCCTGGATCAGCCTCGACGATGAGTTGCGAAAGACGGTTGCCGTGGCGGATGACCTGGATCCTCTGCTGAACAACAGCTTCTTTCGGGGGCAACTGATCCAGCCCAAGGGTATCGATTATCCCTTTGTTCCCCTGGTGAGAAAAAACTCCGTGTTTGTCTCCGGTGTCTACAGTATTTACGAAATAGACGGCCGACCGGGAGTCGGGAAGCTGCTGCGCACGATTGAGAAGCCGACCCCTGCCGGGCTGCGCGGCCGCTATCGTGAGCAGAGTGATTCTTCCATCTACGCGGTGACCTTGTGGGCTCGTGGACTGGACGGCGCGGCTGATCGATTCTCAGGTCTTGGTGAACTGCCCGGAGAGATCCTGCTCTCGCATTATATCGCCGGTTTCTCCCGTCGCCGGCATTACATGGGTTACGACATAACGGTCAGCATCCCGACACGGTCCCTGGCGGCTTTTGATGGCGCCAGCGGCGATCTTCTCTGGCGAACTGAGGATCTGAGGACCTCGGTGCAGAAAGACATCTATGGTCCCAATGAGATTCCGGCGGAGATCAGCTATTCATCTCCTGCCCTGGTTCGCGATGGCCTGGTCTTCGCGGGCGGTTGGAAGCAGGATGGCTATATCAACAGCCTGCTGCGCGCACTGGACCTGAAGACCGGCAAGACGGTCTGGGAGGCAACGATCTCCTCCTCTCAGATGGAGCAGACCATGTTTGGCGAGCTTGGCCGGGAGCCCTTCGCTTCGTTCCTCCTGGAGGAAGATGGTGTTCTCTACTACCTCACGAACCTCGGGGCTGTAGCCGCCATCGAGAGCCGCAGCGGCCGTGTGCTCTGGGTGACGGCCTACGATGACATCAAGCCCCCGCCCACCATGGGAAGGATACCCCGGCTGCGGGAATTATATTGGGGTCTCAACTCTCCGCTGCTCCTGGGGAATGTTCTCATCGCGGCTCCTCGGGACTCGCAGTACCTTCTCGCTATCGATACAGGCAAGGGGCCGGCCGGCCGGGGCAGGGAGGGAGAGATCCTCTGGGCCTACGACAACTCCGGGGGAGATCTCAGGGATCTGCTGGGGGCCCACAATGGACGGCTCTATTTTTCCGGGCGGGATGGAATCTTCGCTCTCGATATCACCGAGCTCAATGCCGCAGGTGACCTGGTCCGGAAGCCGCCGGCATTGCGGGCGGCGGCGAATCGCCAGCGGGCGCTTTCGAAGGTCGCTGCTGGAAATATCAACAAGTTATCGGGCCTGCCCAAGGTCTATCGTGTCGGTTCCCCTCTGGCCTGGCAGGTCGATTCGATCAGAGCCCGCGGACTTCTCACATCCAGCGGAGTGCTTTATGCAGGCAATGGTCAGCTTGAAACTGTCGATTTCGGGTTGAGCAAGCGCAACGCCCTGTTGCCGAAAGGTGCCGCTCTCCGGGGGTTTTTCAGCTTCGGAGGGGTTTATATCGGCGGGGGACAGATCATCCTTTCTTCCCAGACCTCTATTTCAGCTTTCAGCGGACCCACTTTTTGAGCCGAAATAGGACCCTGCAGGAGTGAAAGGTCTTTATTCGCCTGATTTTACGTATCTTAAGCGGTAGAATCTCCCGGGAGATCGCACGCAGTCCTCAGACTCGTTTCTGATGTCCTCGATGGATAGCGCAAGAGTGTTGAAAAAAAACGTATACAAGCTCATCTACTCGTTTTTTACGCCGGTAGCGCTGGTTCTTCTCGCCCTGGGACTGGGGGGTGCGAAGGGACTGGCCGCTGAGGAGAAGCCCGCGGCCGAGCCGAAACCAAGGCCCAGGTCCACCCTGACGGTTTCCGCTTCCACCGCGCGGGCCGTAGAGAAGGGGCTCAGCTTCCTGGCTTCCCGGCAAAATCCCGATGGGTCCTGGACCGACAGGGTCGGGCGCAAGGTGCACATGACCTACCGCGGCACCGTGGCGCCTCATGTCGGGGTGACCGGCCTGGTGGGTATCGCCTTCCTGGCGCACGGCGTTCTGCCAGGGCAGGGCTCCGCGGGCTTCGTTATGAAGAACGGGAAAAAGGTCAGCTATTGCGAGGTGCTCGAGAAGGCTCTCGAATATGTCATGGGCCGCGTGTCGGCTACCAATGGATTTATCAGCGCCAACGGATCCCGCATGTACAGCCACGCGTTCGCCACCCTGTTCCTCGCCGAGGTCTATGGTACGGGTTCCTATCGTGACTCAGAGCGGGTGAAACGGTCGCTGAAGAACGCCATCCGCCTGATCGTCAATGCCCAGAACGCCGAGGGCGGCTGGCGCTATCGTCCCGGCGCCCAGGATTCGGATATGTCGATTACGGTTTGCCAGGTCATGGCTCTTCGGGCGGCGCGCAACGCGGGAGTCGAGGTTCCTTTCGTCACGATCCAGAGAGCCGTGGACTATGTGAAGAAGAGCTTCGTCCCCGGGGTCGGAGCCTTCACCTACCAGCTGGGGCTCGAGTTCCGGGGAGTGCACAGCCGCTGGACTCCCGCGCTGACGGCCGCCGGGGTGACCACCCTCTATAGCGCGGGCGAGTATGACGCCTTCCAGATCAACGAGGGGCTGAATTACATCTGGCGAGAGCGGCCGAAGCGGGGAGAGGCAAGGTATACCTTCGACTATTATTATTTCCAGTACTATGCCGTCCAGGCTTCCTTTCAGAAGGGCGGGACCTATTGGAAGCGTTGGTATGATTCCATCCGGCAGGACCTGCTGCTGCTGCAGGAAAATGATGGACGGTGGACCGACCTGGTGGGGGCCAACTACGCCACGGCGATGGCTGCCATCATCCTGCAGTATCCCAACCAGTACCTGCCCATTACGGAAAACTGATCTTGTGAAAGGCTTGAAATCTTCATCCGGTAGAGTTCCAGAGAAGAGCCTTGCTGTTCTCGGCTATTTGCGCCGGAGGATTCGCAGGGCCTCGCTTTTCAGTGGACTGGTGTGGATAGGTTTCATTATTTCTATTGGCCTGCTGATCTCTTTCGGTCTTGATTATTCGCTCAGGCTGCCGTTGCCGGTACGCCAGCTGTTCATGGCCGCTGCCTGGGTCGGTCTGGCGATTCTCTTCGCCCGGCGGATCCTGGCCCCGCTTTCCCGCAAGCTTCGAGATTCGGAACTCGCGATGATTGTCGAGGAGGCGAACCCGGAGCTCAACCAGTCCCTGGTCACTGTTGTTGAGCTCTGTGGAAGCGACAGCGATGGAGCTCGGCATGTCTCCCGCGAGATGCTGGACTCGGTGGTGGAGGAGGTCGAGGAGGACGCTCAGAAACTGCTCGCAAGCGGGGTGCTGAAGCTGCAGGGACTGAAGAGAAACCTGCTGTTGTTCTTTCTGGCCGCGGCCAGTGTTGCTTCCGGGGCCGGGTTGCAGCCCGATCTGGCCGCCACCTGGTACCAGAGAAACCTGCTGCTGAATGGTTCCGTTAAATGGCCCAAGACCATCCAACTGGAGCTGGAGTCTGGAACCCCGAATGTTGTCGCCATGGGAGATGACCTGCCTGTGGCGGTTCGTGTTCTTCGCGGGTCTCCAAGGATCCTGGAGATCAACTGGAAGCTGGCTGATGGATCCAAGGGCAGGAAGGTCATGGAGGCCAGCCCCCAGCAATCGCATGACATCTGGCTGGAGAAGCCGGCCGAGGACTCCAAAGACCTGGTCGCCGCCCTGCTGAAGGCCGGCCTGGATAAGTCGCTGGTTGCGGCGGCCTTTGATCGCGGCCGCGGAGAGCTCGTCCGGGAGGTGCTGGCAGGGCGGAGTATCGAGCTGGAGCGCCTGCTGGAGGATGCGGGCGCGAAAGTTCGCGTCAAAAACTACGACCGGTTCGTCTATCTGTTCAGGAACGTGAACCAGCCCTTTGAATTCTGGGCCGCTGACGGCCGGGACGAGGATCGCACCGACCCGGTGGCTGTCAAGGTGAGGAAGCGTCCCCGTATCGATATGAAGGAATGGGAAGAGGGAGGCTATAACCAGGTCAGCTACCAGAACCCGGCCTATACGGGAGAGGGAGAGAAGAGAGTTATCCAGCGGCATGGAAATCTGAGGGTTCCTGTCGGTACGGAGGTCAGCTTCACCTTGGCGACCAACGTGATTGTTGATAAGGCCTATTTAGTATTGAAGCAGGGGGTCGAGGAAAATGGCGGTGGAGATGCGGCGGGCGGCCAGTGGCCTGCCCCGGATTCTGTCGAGCTTGAGGTGATGGATGGAAGAAAGTTTGACGGCAAGTTCGTGGTGCAGGAGAGCGGTGGGTATTTCTTCCAGTTTGCCGACCCCGAAGGTTTTCGCAGTTCCCAGCCGGAGCGATTCAGGATCCAGGCGATCCCTGACCGCAAGCCCGTGGTTCGTATTGTAGAGCCGGCCAGGTTGACCGAGGATGTGTCTCCCAACGCGGAGATTCCCATCCAGGTCTGGGTCAAGGATGATTACGCGGTGAAGAAAGTCGAGTTGGCAGGGAATTACTACGCTGCCGGGGATTCTGAGCCTGAGAGAAGCAGGGCCGCCCTGCTTGATATGGAGGCGGCCGGTCCGACGGGCGCGAAGGGCGAGCCGGAGCTCGAACCTTATGTCCTCAAGCTTGTCGAGCTTGGATCAGGTGATGGGGGAGCGCCCTCTCCGGGGGCTCGCTTCGAGTACTTTGTCCTGGCCGAGGATTTCGGCAGGACCGGGAACAAGACAGCCGATGGCCGGCCGATGGGAAATATTGGAGAATCCCCGGTCTATCTTCTACAGGTGGTCGATCCCGATGTTCTGGAGGATCAGTACGCGCGGGAGGTGATGTCTTTTCGAGACATGACCGACAGGCTGCGGGGACGACAGGAATCGGTCAGGAAAGACCTGGAGGAATCCCAGGAGAAATTCCTCCTTGGAGGCAAGCTGGACAAGGACGCGGCGGCCAGGCTGTCGAGGCATCGCCAGGATCAGGTCAGGGTCTCTGAGGGCTTGACGGGGCTTGCCGGGAATATCGGGCAAATGCTTGGCAAGATGAAGATGAACAAGGTCGGCGAGGAAAAATGGAAAGACTGGCTCCAGGGACTCAGGGAAGAACTCGATGATATCGTTGAACATAAGTCCGACCGTATTGCAGAACAGCTGGATGAGCTGCGCTCCCGGGCGCAGGAATCTGAGCAGGATCCGGCCGCATTAGCCCGGAGCGTCGCGGCCCAGCTCGAGGTGGAGCGGGACCTGGATGCGATCGTTGTAAGGATGAGCGAGTTTGGCGATCTGCGGGGTCTGATCCAGCTGATGAGAGAGATCAAACGACGGCAGGAGGGGCTCAGGGAGGATACCAGGAGCCAGACCGAAAAAGATGGTGCTGGGGGAAAAGAAGAATAATGACTCAGATGTCTTCCTTCGCCCTGTCGGGTAAGATGAAACCTGTTATGCGTACCTTGTGGCTTTACCGTTTTGTTGTTCTGCTTTCAGCCTTGGGCTGTGTCTTCGCGTCCGCCGGGCCGGGTTTCTCGCAGCCTGCCCGGGGAGAGGATAAGGACCGCTCACGCGAGCTGTCCCGCGAGCAGGAACAGATTCGCGCTATCGTCCTCAAGCTGGCCGATGATATGGACAAGGTGGCTGACAAGCTGGAGGCTAGTGAGCCGCAGGACGCTGAGCGCCTGCGGGCGGGAGCGAGGCAGATTCGTACCCAGCGGCTGCCTGACACCCTCGCGCAGATAGAGGGAATGCTTTCGAATAAAGACTTCATCTCCGCTGTCTCACGGCAGAATGAGGCGATCAAGATTATCGACGATATTCTCGCTGTGCTGGAGGCCAGCCAGTTCACCGAGAGTCGTGCTGGACAGCAGCTCGAAAAGCTCAAAGAGCAGCGTAAGCTCACCGGAAAGCTCAAGCAGGAGCAGGAGCGCCTCCTTGATGAGACCAGAAAATTTCTGAGTGAAAAGGAGGCAGCCGAAGGGCTGCAGGACCTCACGGATCTGATCAGCGAAGTTTTGAAGATGCAGGAGGGGCTTGTAAAGGGCGATTCTACGGGGAAGATCGATCCCGGGGGATCGGGAAAAGACAGGAAAGCTCTCGACGAGGCGATTGAGGCTGCCCGGGATCTGCAGGGTCTTCAGAAACGGGTCAACGATGGCCTGGCCAAGCTGCCCCGGGGGGAGGAGCGCGAGAAAGACCAGAGGGAGATTGCCGATGCCAGGAAGGCTATCGAGAATCTCGATGAGCTTATTCGCCAGGCCCGCGCCCTGGCGCGGGATTCAGGGCAGCTGGACAGAAAGTCGACAGAGCTGGGCCGGATGAGCGCGGCCAACAGGCCTGTTTCTCCAGGGAAGCCCGCGGGAGAACAACCGCGGCCGGCGGATGAAGGCGCAGAAAGCAAGGGCGAGCAGAGCCAGGGAAAATCGAGCCAGGAGAAGCCGGCTCAAGGCGAGCAAGGCAAGGGCGAACAGGCTCAAGGCGCTGACGGAAAAAAAGAGCAGGGAGGCGAGAGCTCCGCTGAAGGGCAACCCGGAAAGAAAAATCCTGAGGCCGGTAAGGGCGAGGCCGGCAAGCCGGGTGAAAAGCCGCAGCAGGGCGCGAAGGAGGAAGCCTCCGGAAAAGAGACCGCTCCGGAGCTTCAAAAGGGAACCAGCGAACTGGAACTGGCCCGGGCGGCCCAGGAAATTTCTGATCTGAAGGCTGAGCTTGAGAGCCGCGCGGGGAAATTCCAGGAGGGTCTTCGGAAGGCTGGCGGCAAGCTCAAGGAAGAGACCCTGCCGGAAGCGGCCAGGGAGGGAGTTTCGGCCGCCGAGGGGAAGAGCCGGCAGGCGGATGAAGCGATCAAGCGGGACGATTTCAAGACGGCTGAACAGGGACAGGAAGGAGCCGCGCAGGAATTGGAACGGGCTCGCGAGGAGGTCGCGAAGCAGTTGAAGGAGGCCATGGCGAGAAACGCTCTGCAGACTGCCGGGCTTGGTCAGGAGGAACAGAGGCTCTCCCGTAAGGCTTCTTCCGCTTCCAGCCAGGCGGGAGAGCAAGCTCAGAGAAGTGAGTCGCAGGCCGCCAAGGATGCTCTCCAGCGAGGTTCGGCTCTTTTCAAGAAAGCTTCGGAGGCAATGAGACAGGCGAGAGAATCGCTTAGCGAAGCGCAGCAGGGACAGGCGGAAAAATCCGGCAGGGAGGCTTCGGCCGCTCTCGAACAAGCTAAAAAAGAGCTGGAGCAAGCGAAGAAGGATCTGGCTGGACGTTCGGAGCTTCAGAAGAAGCAGGATCTCGAGAAGAAGCTGGCCCGCAAGACAAAGGATGCAGCCAGTGAAACCAGCCGTCTCGAGCGCAAACTGAGACGAAAGGATGAGCAGAAGCCTGACGGCTTGCGGCAGGCGGGTCAATCTCTTGAAGATGCTGCTCGGAAGATGACGGAATCCTCCGAGGCTTCGCGCCAGGGACGCCAGGAGTTGAGTCGAAAGCGCCAGGAAGAGGCGCTCGATCAGCTCAAGAAGGCAAAGGAGAAGGTGGAGGAGAAAAAGAAAGAACAACTGGCGAAGCTCGAGAGGCGCAAGCGCTTTGACAAGCAGTCGCAAGAGCAGAAGGAGCTCGCGCGTCAGACCTCGGATGCCGCGAAACAGAACAAGTCTTCAGGGCAGCCCCAGCGTTCACAGCAATTGCAGGACGCTGCTGAGAAGATGGAGCAGGCCGCTGAGAACCTCGACCAGGGTAATCCTGATGAGGCGGAACAGAACCAGGAGGAGGCTCTGGCCCAGCTCCAACAGCAGGAAGAAGAGCTTCGAGAGGAAGAGGAAAGCCTTGAAGAGCTCAAGCGCGAGCAGGAGCTGGTTTCACTGGTCAAGGAGCTTACCGAGACGAAGGATGCCCAACTCGAGATCAACACAGCTACGGCTGCTGTGCAGCGGGAGCGGCCCGCGGGGCGCTTGAGCCGTCGACGCAGGGCTTCTCTGCAGCGCATGGTGGAGCCCCTGGCGCGGCAGGAAGGAGACCTGTCGGACAAGGTCACCACGCTCATTGGTCGCCTGGAGGAAGAGTCGTCGAGGGTTTTTACCTTCATGTTGAAGAACGTCAGCGCTGACATGCAGCAGGTACGCGATCTTCTGTTCGAGCTCGAGACGGATTCCTTTACGCAGTTCCTTCAGAAAGGCGTGGTGGTCGACATCGAGAGGATGATTGCTTCCCTCGAGGAACAGCTTGAGGTGATGAAGCGCCAGCGCCAGCAACAGCAGCAGCAGCAACAACAACAACAGCAACAACCTCAGCAGCAGAACGAGGCGTTGGTGTCGATGCTCGCTGAGCTGTTGATGTTGAAGAATCTGCAGCTTGAGATCAACAGGCAGACAGGCCAGCTCGAGGATCTTCGTCAGAGCAACGATGGCAGCAGTGACTCGGGGCAATGGTCGCGAGCTCTCGATCGGCTGCAGCAGCGCCAGGGGAATGTCGGCCGCCTGGTGGTTGAGCTGGCCGAAGATTTCAGGAAGGCCCAGGAACAGTCCCAGGGCGGCCCCGGCGGCGCAGAGGATCCCGAAGGGGAATCTTCCGAAGAGACGCCGGGAGAAGATCCCGAAAAAGCTCCCGGAGATGGGGGCGATGGTGATGGGGATAATAGTGGTGGAGATGATGCGGAAGAGTAGGTGCTCGAGAGGGCCTGGTTGGAATTTTCAGGGCTCCCGTGAGAAGGTGCTGCTTTAGCAGAGGTAGAATTGTACGCTCAGGAATCTTTCTCGGAACTGTGGCTGCTGGTCTCGCTTATCCTGGTCGGGGCGGGGCTCTTTATCTCGATCTGCAGGAAAGCCACCGAGCGTTTTTCCAGGAAGGCTCTGCTTGAGAGATCCGTCGACTGGAGCCCTGAGCGGGTAGAGCGATTCGCCAGGTTCAAGGAAGATTACGAGGGCACGTTAGGCAACTTCGACATCGTTGTTCGTTGCGTCATCTCCTGCTGCTGGTTGCTTGGCCGCCTGCCCGCTCTTATGGCGGCAGCTCCCGACTTCACCTTCAACGCGGACCTGGGTATCTGCCTGGCCTTGCTGGTGCTGGAGATCTTCGTCTTGCAGGTACTCGTGCTGGAGTTGCTCTCAGCGATCATCGGCAGGCTCTGGCCGGAGGCCTGGCTGGCTCGTTTTTCGAGGCTTATCCGTTTTCTGCATTCCTGTTTTGGCCCCGCCCGGTGGCTCCTGGAGGGCATCCTGCGCCCGCTTGCCAGGGTCTCCGGCCGTAGCTCACATAGGGATTCCGCTGACATTCTCGAAGAGGAGCTGCGTTCGAAGGCTGAAGAGGTCGAGCGTGAGGGACTGCTCGAATCCGAGGAGATGGATATGATCGAATCGATCATTTCCTTTGGAGATGTAGAAGTCTCGGAGGTGATGACGCCCCGTACGGAGATGATCTGTCTCGATTTAGACGAGCCGCTCTCTGAGAATCTCGAGAAGGCGATCGAGTGCGCCCTTTCGAGAATACCGGTCTACAGGGAGAGTAAGGATAATGTTGTCGGCATCCTCTATGTGAAGGATCTTCTCCGGAGTCTCTACAGCAAGGAGGACATCTCGCTTGAGTCGCTCATTCGCAGCCCCTACCGTGTCAGCGGCGGGAAGAAAATCGACGACCTTCTCCAGGAGTTCAAGCAGCACCGTCTGCATATTGCCATTGTCAGGGATGAGCATGGCGGCACTGAAGGTCTTGTGACCATCGAGGATGTAATTGAGGAGATCGTCGGTGAGATCAGTGACGAGTACGAACAGGAGGAGGAGCTGTCGCCTATCCAGCGGCTCTCCAATGGGATGGTCAGCGTGGATGCGGCGGTTCACATCGATGATCTCAACGAGGAACTGAGCCTTGGTATACCTGAAAATGAGAACTACGACACGATCGGAGGATTTCTCTTTTCAAGTATGGGCGGGATTCCGAAGGTTGGTGACACCTTCGCTCTCGATGGCGTGCATTTCGAGGTGACCAGCGCCGATGGCAGGAGGGTTCATCGACTCCAACTGAGGGTTCCGGAAAAGAGTGGACGAGCAGATGATGGGAATGGAGAAGTTTGAAGGCCCGCCTCCTGCGGCGGAAGGCCCAGGTGTTTTCAGAGGTGGTTTAAAGAGTTGAAGCTCAGGACCCTCGCGATTCCAATTCGTTGCGTCGACTATAGCAACACCAGCCAGATCGTCTCGATGTTCAGCCGGGAGGAAGGCCTTCTCGAGGGGATTGCCAAGGGCGCCCATCGTCCGAAGAACTCCTTCCAGGGACCTTTCGACCTGGCCGTCGTCTACGACGTCTCCTATCTGAAGAGAGGCACTCCAGGCCTGTCGATTCTCGCCGAGGCCGAGGTGGTCGATGGCTGGCGGGGAATCAGAACCTGCTGGATGAGACATATTCTGGCCAGCCAGCTGGTCGAGTTTTTGCGCGGGGTGAGCCTTCCCGCCGACCGGACTCCAAAGTTGTTTGACCTGGCGGCCAGGACCCTGACTCATTTTTCAGGCGCCTCGCTCGACAGCTTGCCCTGGTATATGCTGCATTTTGAGATTCGAGCCCTGCACCTGCTCGGCTTTCTTGGCGGGGTCGATTCCTGCGCGGTTTGCGGGCTCCCCTGGCCAGGCGGTCGTCGTTCAGCCTATTACAACTCGTTGGCGGGAGGATTGGTCTGCCGCGGTTGCAACCACGAGGCCGACACTCCTCCAGGGGGCGCGATCACCCTGCCAGGCAGCGGGGTACGGCTTCTGAAGGACCTCTCGGAGATGCCGGCGCCGCCTGAATCCAATGGTGTAGAGAAAAAAAACCTCAGGCAGGTGCATACCTGCCTTGTTCACAGCTTTACCACGGTGTTGGAACGACCGCTCAAGATGTTAAGATATCAGGCCAGCTGGCTGTAGTGCCGCCGGCCTTGTGTTTTTGATCCCTTTTCAGGAAGGCCTTCGATGATTGCTCCAGGTCGAACTCTGCCGGGTCTGCTCTGCGTGTTGCTGGTATTTGGTTGTGCTGGCTCGGAGATACCCGAGTCATCTGAAGTTGCGAGGATTCACGGCGGCGGGACCGGCACGACCTGGTCCGCGGATGGAGGTTGGCTTCTTGCGGAAAAGGGAAAGTGGGGTGCCGCTGGAAGTTTACGTCTAGAGGCTCTGAAAGCTTTCGAGGCGGCAGCCTATGCTGACGCCCTGGAGGCCCTGCTGGTTCTCTACAATTCCTCCGGGACCGCTGAGATGCGCGATCTGAGCTACTATCTCGGTGAGAGCCTCTACCAGTTGGGCCGGTACGAGGAATCCATCGAGTACCTCAAGAAGGTCTACAAGGCGGACTTCCCTTCGCCGGAGCTGATCGACAAGTCCAGGAGGAGGGTCTTCGAGATCGCCCTGGCCTACCTGCGGGGCAGAAAGACCAAGGATGTCCTGTGGGTCTTCAATGTCCAGTCGCCGGAATACGGGATCGATCTCCTGCTCGATCCGGCCGAAGGCCTCATCACCGACAATCCCTATCTCTCGTTTGCTGACGATGCCAAGGTCGAGGTGGCTAATTACTATTTCGACCAGGGACAGTATGCCGAGTCGGTTCCGCTCTACGACAGCATCCTGGCGATGACCGACAAGGAATGGAAGGAGCTGGCATCATTCCAGGGAGCCCTGGCGGAATATTTCCAGGTGCGCGGCGCGGTGTACGATGAGAACAAGCTCCTGGAGGCTCGCAGGAGGTTTAGAGCCTATCTGCAGCAATACCCCCGGGGCGAATATGTAGACGTGGTCAGGGGGAAGCTCAGCGAGATCAACGAGATGGAAGGGGAGAAGAATCTTGATATCGCCAGGTTCTATCTGAGGGAGGACGAGCTGAGGGCCTGTGACATCTATCTCAGACTAGTTCTCGACAGGTACCCCAATACTCTTGCCGCCCGGGATGCCAGGGAATTACGCAAGCGCCTCGAGGATACGGAAGAAACGGGGCTCCGGTGACCAGGATTCAAGTGACCACCCTGCTGTTGTTTTGCGTCTTGCTGCCTCCAACCTGGGGGTGTGGATACAGGCTTGGTGTTCAGGCTCCTCCGGGGGTCTATCGCATCGCAGTTCCGACATTTACGAATCAGACCTTTCCCCTGCGTCGGGATATCGACACCGAGTTGACCTCCTCCCTGCGGCGGGAGATCCAGGGACGGACGGCCCTGCGGCTGGTGGCTGACGGTGACTCCGACATGACCGTTTATGGCTGGGTCAGGGAATTCCGGGAAAGGGTGCTCGCCGAGGGAGAGCTTGACGAGAAGCTCGAGTCGATGGTTTCGATTCGTATCGATCTGAGGATCGAAGACTACGTCAACGGGACGGTCAGGGAGGAGACAGTGGTCGAGAACCAGCCGCTCTCGACATCCAGGGGGGAGAGCATCGATGCCGCCCGGGGGCGGGCGGTTGACAATCTTGCTGAGAAAATTCTTTTGAAGGTGGAGTCCTGGTAATTCCATGGCAGGCAGAATGGATCACATGATTGGTGAATCCGGAGGATTTGAGCTGGAGCTCCCGCGCGGCGGCAGCTGGAAGATAGGCTCTCGTCCCGCCTTGATGGGCATCCTGAACTGCACCCCGGATTCCTTCTCCGATGGAGGCCAGTACGCCTGCTCGGAGGCGGCGGTTAATGCGGCCTGCGGGATGGTTGAGGCTGGAGCGGACATCGTGGATATCGGCGGCGAATCAACTCGACCCGGCGCCGATCCCGTCTCAGTGGATGAACAGCTCGCCCGGGTGATCCCGGTGATCCGGGACCTTCGCCGGCGTTCCGATGTCCTTGTCTCCATCGACACTCGCGACCCGCGGGTAGGCCGTGCGGCCCTTGAGGCGGGAGCCGATATCGTCAACGATGTCAGCGCCTGCGATGATCCGGGCTGGGTGCGTGTTCTCACGGAGCATTCTTGCCCGGTGATTCTCATGCATATGCGGGGAACCCCCGCCAGCATGCAGGAAAACACCAATTATCCTGGAGGGGTTCTGAATGAGATCTGCGAATTCCTCGAGGACAGGATCGAGTCCCTGGCCGCCGCCGGCATCTCCCGGGAGAGAATGATAGTTGATCCGGGGATAGGTTTTGCCAAGGAGGCCGGGCAGAACATGGAAATCCTGGCAGGTCTGCGCCAGCTGAGCGGCCTTGGCCGGCCGGTCCTTTTTGGCGCCTCGAGAAAATTCTTTCTTGGGAATATTCTCGGTGATGCAAGCAGCCGCGGCCGCGATCCCATCGAGAGGGACATCGCGACCGTCGCGGCCAATATGGCCGCCGTGTTGCAGGGAGCTTCTATCCTGCGTGTTCACAATGTCCCCTATACACGTGACCTGCTGGATGTCGCCGAGGCTCTGCGGCTGGCGGCAGAACAGGGTCTCGCGCTGGATGCCCTGCAGGGATCGGGCGGGGGAGGTGCCTGAGTGCAGGATTTATTCACAACCCTGTGGAGCGTGGTCAACTGGATCAGCCTGGAGTATCTCGTAGAGATCTTTGTGATCTTCCTGGTCATCTACGCTTTCCTGCGGTTCATGGAGGGGACCAGGGGCGAAGGAATTCTGAAGGGTATAGCCCTGCTGATGCTGACCTTTCCGATCCTCCTGGCGATCATTGCCGAGCGGCTCAATGTCATGGATCGCCTGCTGGTTATCATCAGGTTTTTCGGCGCCGCGGCGATTCCAGCCATCGTGATCGTAGTCCAGCCCGAGCTGCGGAGAGCCCTCGTCCGGCTTGGGCAGACCCGGCTGCTGGGAGTCTTTCTGAAGCGGGAGACCGAAGGGGTTGTTGAGGAAATCGTCAGGGCCGCTTTCCGGATGTCTCGCAGGAAGATTGGCGCCTTGATTGCTATTGAGAGAGATGTGGGGTTGAAGAACTACATCGAGCACGGGACCCAGATCGATTCGGTCGTCAGCAGCGGTCTGCTTTCCACTATTTTTTTTCCGGGCTCCGATCTGCATGATGGGGCCGTGGTGATTCGCGAGGACCGTGTCGCGGCCGCCGGTTGCCTCTTTCCTTTGAGTGATACTCCCGGGCTGGGTAAAGTCATGGGCACGAGGCACCGAGCGGGACTCGGGGTGAGTGAAGAGACCGATGCCATTGTCATTATTGTCTCCGAGGAGACGGGCGGCGTTTCCTTTGCCAGTAGAGGGCAGTTGGAGAAGGTCGATGCGGAGAGGCTGCGTGAGCTGCTGCTGCGGCATTTCGTTGAATTAGAAGAGCCTGATGAACTGTCCGATGTCGAGACGGTTCAGGACGGCACCGGCTCCAGGGTACGATAGTCATGTGGCTTAAGAATCTCTTCCTGGCAAATTGGCGAACCAAGGCGATCGCGTTGTTTTTTTCCGTCAGCATCTGGTTCGTGGCCTACCAGTCTGAGGCGCAGCGATCGACCCTGAAGTACAGGGTACGTTTCGAGCCGCGGGAGCCTGGAAAGATGGCCATCGTGGGGTTTCGAAGGCCAGGTCAGACCGTGAGCTTGTTTCCGCCAAGCGGGGAGCTGGAGGTCGAGGTGACCATCGAGGGGCCGCGTGAACAGGTTGATGAGATCAGGGCCGGGAACAGCGTCAATAGATTCGTCATCCAGGTTGAGAAAGATGATTCGACTCACGAGTTCAAGCAGGATGATTTCGGGTTTCCCCGGGATGGAGTCTCGGCCAGCAATTTTCAACCGAAGCGCTTCCTGATAGAGCAGAGCGTCATCGAGGAACGAACGATATCCGCCCTGAAAAGTATCGTCGAGGTTCCGAACAAGAAAAGTGATGACAAGGTCAATATCGAGGTCGATGGCCCCGAGGGCGGGCTCAGGATCAGGGGGCCGGTTTCGGTTCTGGACGAAGTTGGAGTCAAGGTCACGGTTCCGATGAACTTTCAGGGCAGGGCGGATGGGCTCTTTGATCTGCGGATTCAGCCTGATACGGAGAAGGTGAAGCAAACAGTCCAGATATATAAAAACTTTGATCTGGGACCTGGTGTGCAGGCCGAGTGGGTCTGGTTTACTGACCCGGTAAGGATTCATGTAAGCGCTGTCCTGGAGGAGCGCCTGGACATGTTTTCAGTCGATCGCGCCAGGCTTCTCTTTCAGCTGCCGCTGCTCCAGGCCCCCTGCAGGGTTACACTGAAAGATGTGCCCCTGGGCACAGAGACGATTCCTGTTGCTTTCGAGGGCTCTCGAGAGCAGGTCCAGCAAATTCGAGATCTTCCCGAGATCACCCTCATCGTTCCTCCTCCGGCTGAGTTCGACGCTGAGAAGGGGGGCACCTTCAATTTTATCGAGTCGGATCTCAAGGTGAAGGGCTTCCCTGGAGTGAATGTTCTCCAGCACGAGAGCAGGAAAGAGCAGCAGGCTTCTTTCTGGTCCTACGAAATCAAGATGCTCGGTGAAAATGAGAGCAAGAAAGAGTAGAGACAGGTGAGGAGAAAGAAGTGAGCATCTTCGGAACCGACGGAGTGCGGGGCCGGGCCGGCGAGGGTCTTCTCGCGGCGGATTCCGTCGCGAAAATATCTTCGGCCCTGGCTTCCGTTCTGCAGGAACGAGAGAATTTTTCAGCCGATGTTGATTCAGCCCGCGGTCGGGCTGTCTATATCGGCCGCGATACCAGGGCCTCAGGCCCCGACCTGCTGGCCCAGCTTTCGGGCGGGCTGCTTGGCGCGGGCTTCGATG
Source organism: uncultured bacterium (assembly GCA_913042995.1). Lineage (GTDB taxonomy): Bacteria > Planctomycetota > UBA8108 > UBA8108 > UBA8108 > UBA8108. The sequence goes on from CAJWMA010000001.1 coordinate 23,000, forward strand.
TCTGCGATCTCGGCGTACTGCCGACCCCGGGAATTGCCGAGGTGGCGCGATCAGCAGGGGAGTGCTGCCTGGCGATCGTTCTGTCGGCTTCACACAATCCCGCCGAGGACAATGGTATCAAGCTGCTCTCTTCTTCAGGAGCCAAGGTCTCCGATCGGTTTGAAGATGAGCTTTCCGCCAGATTTTCTGAAGGTGTGCCGCCTGCCGAGGCTGGCTCCAGTGGTGTGCGAGACCTGTCAGGCGAAGCGTCCAGGCTCTATGCCGAATACCTCGTATCGTGCTGTTCTGATGGGCTTGACGGTTTGAAGGTCTGTATCGATGCGGCCAACGGAGCCGCCAGCGGCATCGCGGCAGAGGTCTTCCTGAGCCTGGGGGCGGAGGTTCGTGCGATCGGTGACCAGCCGGATGGCAGGAATATCAACCTGGGCTGTGGAGCACTCTATCCGGGCGCCCTCGCGGCAGAGGTGAAAGAGGCGGGCTTTGACATAGGTTTCTGTTTTGACGGAGATGCCGACCGGATGATCCCGGTCAGTGGAACTGGCGGAATCTTTGACGGAGATCTCGTTCTGGCCCTGGGCGGACGGCACTACCAGGCTGAGGGGAAGCTTCCCGGGAAGGCGGTTGTGGGTACTGTGATGTCCAACATCGGCCTGGCTCGATCTCTTGAAGATGCCGGCATCTCGCTCATCAGAGCCCAGGTCGGAGACCGGAATGTGTTCAAGGAGATGGTCGCGGGCGGGCACCCTGTTGGCGGCGAGCAGTCGGGGCATATTATCTTCAGGGACCACTCTTCTACTGGAGACGGGATTCTCGCGGCGATCAAGTTGCTGCAGTTTCTTCAGGGCTACGAAATGAATCTCGATCGAGGGGCGGAGATCATGACTGCCTATCCCCAGGTTCTGAAGAATGTCAGGGTGCGGGATAAGGTCGAGCTTGAAACTGTGGAGCCGGTGCGGGAAATCGTTGCCGATGTCGAGCAGCGCCTGGGGGGCGAGGGCAGGGTCCTGTTGCGATATTCAGGTACCGAGCCGTTGCTGCGGGTTATGCTTGAGGGGCCGGAGCAGCAGCTGGTGGACCAACTCTGTGACGATATCTGCGGCGTGGTTGAGGACTCGCTTGGAGATCGATGAGAGCTCTCCCCGGGGCCGGGTGGCGGATTGTCAGGATCTGTTCGCGCGAACGCATCACTGATGGACCTGCGTGGCGAGCCCCCCTATAATGCAGCGCTTGTGGCGGTGGGGGATTGGTAGCCTGTCGAATTTTCTGGAGACTGCGGATGTTCAGCGGATCCTATGTAGCCCTTGTAACACCTTTCAAAGATGGAGAGGTTGATCTTGAACGACTAGGGGCTCTGGTCGATTTCCATATCGAGTCGGGAACGAACGGCCTGGTACCCTGCGGGACCACAGGAGAGTCCGCTACACTCTCCCACAAGGAACACGAACTGGTCATAGAGTTCGTTATCGAACGGGCGGCGGGAAGAGTCCCGGTTCTTGCCGGTACCGGATCAAATTCAACCAGCGAGGCTGTCAGCCTGACTAAATCAGCCCAGGCGGCCGGCGCTGACGGGGCTCTCGTCATTACGCCTTATTACAACAAGCCTCCCCAGGAAGGGCTCTACAGCCATTTTGCCGCTATAGCTCATGAATGCGAGCTCCCCATTGTTCTCTACAATGTTCCCGGGCGCACCGGCATTGACCTGTTGCCGCAAACGGTAGGGCGTCTTGCCGCTATCGAGAATGTAGTCGCGGTCAAGGAGGCCAGCGGCTCGATTGATCGCACTGTGGAAATACTCGGTGAATGTGACATTACCGTTTTGAGTGGAGATGACTCACTGACCTTGTCCCTGATGGCTGTCGGCGCCAGCGGCGTGATTTCCGTTGCCGCCAACGTGGTTCCGGCTCAAATGGCTGAGCTGGTCCAGCTTGCCTCGGCCGGAGAGATCGCCTCCGCCAGCAGGCTGCATCATCAACTCTATCCGCTCATGAAGGCGCTCTTTGTCGAGACGAGTCCGATCCCTGTTAAGGCCTGCCTGGAGATGCAGGGGCTTATCGGAGGCGAGCTCCGCCTGCCTCTTGTGGGCGCCGAGGACGATACGCGGGCGTTGCTGCGCGGAATCCTTGAAGGCCTTGAAATCAGCGCCTGAGGGGCATTTGGCAGATCGATCAGCTTTTCCCGTCTTCGGTTTTCCGGTCTCCTGCTTTCCGGTCTCCGGGGAAGAAGATCTTTCGCTCGAGATGCGGCTTGTAGTCGCTCCACTGGCCGTCGCCCTTGTCGGCCCCCGGCCGTTCTCCATTGAGGTTGTCTTCGATTGAGTCGAGGGTAGCCATCTTGGAATCCAGGTTGTCCATGTAGTGAAAGGCAATCGCTTCAGGCGTCATGGGGCGTTTGAGAGCGCCGTATTCAAGCAGGCCATGATGGCTCGCGATGATGTGTTGGAGCTGGAGCAGGAGATCTTCCGGGAAGCCGGGGATTGAGTCAGCTTTTTCTTTCACCATGAGGAGTCCGATTCCAATATGCCCGATGAGCTGCCCCTCGTCGGTGTAGCTGAAATTTTTGCGAAAGGATAGCTCTCTGCATTTTCCGATGTCGTGAAGGATGCAGCCGGCCAGCAGGAGGTCGAGGTTGAGCTTCTGATAGCGGCCGGCTATGCCCCGGGCAAGCTCACAGAGGGAGAGCGTATGTTCCAGGAGTCCGCCGATGTAGGCATGGTGAAGGCTCTTTCCCGCAGGGCAATGGCTCAGGGCGAAGAGGAGATCTTGGTCCCCGAGGAAGGACTCGAGCAGACTCTTCAGGTTTTCGTCTCCCATCGAATGAACGACGCTCTGTAGCTCTTCGAGCATCTCGTCTTTTCCTCTCTCGGAAACAGGGAGGAAGTCTTCGTACAGGATGTCTTGTGGATCCAGCCGGGTGATAGAATCGACAATGAGTTGGCGATTGTTCTGGAATTCCTCCACCCGTCCGTTGACCAGGACAAAGTCGTCAATAGAGAAGGAATTGTAGATGGCTTGATCGGCATCCCACCTGATGGCCCTGATCGACCCGGTCTTGTCCCTGAGATTCATCTGGATGAAATACTTCTGGTTGCGGGTCTGCTTGAAGTTGGAGCTTTCGACAAGGTAGGTTCCCTCTGTGACCCTGTCACCTTTTCTAAGAGCCTGGATCCACTGCGTGGAGCCAGCCCCAGGGCTGCTGTCTGGATTGTCGTTGGGAACTGTAGTCATAGTCGGGGTATATTAATCGCCGATTCCAAGCCCGCAACCCCTTTTATTGAACATAACTTAACCTCTTCCTCAGTAAAGGTTTACGAAGTTTACTTGTTGCCGGTCATGTAATCGAGTTACAATCTCACTTCGCAGGTGTGCCGCGAACAAGCCTGGCTTACCGCAGGTTCGTTTTTCTGCGTTTTCAAACCGGGGGGCGGGCGGCTTGCGGAATCATCGGATTGAAGTGAAGTGAAGAGCCTTTTCAAGGCGATAAGCAAGAAATGGAGCGCGGAACTTTGGCAGTTCAACAGGGTAGTTTTTCGTTAGCTATTTGTCTGCTGGTACTGGGGTTAGGGATCAACAATCCGATCTGGGCTCAGGCTGAGCCTGTCGAACCTCCGGCAGAACAGGCTACCGAGAAAAAAACAAACACGGCACCGGCCGGCAGGAATTCGATTGCCACCCTGGACAAGGTTCATCTTTCCGATGGAACGATTCAGCACGGTAAGGTAGCTGAACTGGGCGGAAATACGATTTCCCTCGAGTATCGCGGCGCGGCAAAAAGAATTCCGAAAGCCCTGATCGACAAGATTGTTTTTTACGAGGGGCGGAGGTCGCAGCAGAAGCTCGACACCGACCTGGTGATTCTCAAGGTCAACGAGCACAGGGTGCCCTGCAAGATTCTCAAGGAGAGCGGGGTTGAGGTTCGTGTCGAGTTGGCAAACGGGGCCAGGACGACCTATCGCCGTGACCAGGTACTTCGAATCCATTATCGAAACCAGGTGCTCAACTCGTCATCTGACTATTATACGGCTGACCTGGCCCAGCAGATGGACCAGGCGATTCGGCTTATCGTCAGTGGTGAGGAGAACCGTTCCGCCCAGGCCGAGAAATTCCTTGTTCAATGCGGAGTTTTTGCTCTCGGCAAGGTTCAGAGGTCGCTTGAGAGCTTTAAAGATGCCGGTGAGCCTGAGAAAAAAAAGATCAAGAGCTCGTTCGCCAGGATTTTGCACATCCATCAGCTCAAGAAAGTCGTGACTGATTCCATGGAGGCGTCGGAGCCGCGGATCTACGAGGAGCTGACCTATGGCGGTCTCGATACCAGGGAGTCGCTTCTCAAGGTTCTCTATCCAAAGTTCGCGGATGAGTCCGTGCCCCTTGCAAAGTACATCATCTCGAACGAACAGGAAGATGTGCGTCTGCGCGCCCTCTCGGTCGAGATTCTACGGCGTCTGAATTGCAACAAGGCTCTCCTGGAGATCTACAATGACTCCAGTCGTGAGTTGAAGCTCGTTTCCTCCGTAGCTCTTGTTAGAAACAGGATCTTTTTCCCTGTCCCGACTCTCCTGGAGGCTCTCGAGGTAGGAGGAGAGGGTAATTTCAAGATCAGGGCGCTTGCGGCCGGGGTGCTCAGGGACTCTACCAGGCAGAATTTCGGGTTCAAGGCCGAGGGCACGCCTGAGGCGCGGGCGAAGGCGCTCGCTAAATGGCGGCAGTGGTGGGAGGAAAATACCCAGCAGTACCGTGCCAGGTCACTTCTGGTTCTCAACAACAGGGCCATTGAGACCGAGGCTCGCAAGGAGAGCCGGGAGTTCTGGTTGAAGGCTCACCAGTTCTGGATGGCGGGGCGGTTTGATCGAGCTGGAACCTATCTTCGTGAAGCCCGTAGAAAAGATCCCAGCTTTCTCAAAGCCCATGTCAGCTATGCGACGCTGCTTTATTCCGAGCTGTCCCGGGTAGAGGAAATTACCGAGCGCAAGGCGGCGATGATTGCCGAGGCTGGGCAGATCCTGGGAGGGCTTGTTGACAGCGCGCTTCCTGATGCAGCCGGACAGGATCTTCACTGGATACATTTTGAATATGGCAATGTCCTGCGTCTGCAGGGCAAGCACAAAGAGGCCCTGCGCCAGTATGAAAATAGCTTCGGACTTGATCCTTCCAGCATAGCTTCCGTCCTCGGGATCGCTGACAGCCACTGGGCCGTCGCGACCGGACGGAACGAGCTCTCCAAGGTTGAGAGGAAGCTGGAGATGCAATCGGCTCTCGAGGGCTACTCACTTGCTGAAAAGAAGATTGTTGAGTCGATGGGAAACATCCAGGTCATGAGCGCCGTGGATATCCCCCAGCTGGGTACCCTGCCTTTTGAGAGACGGGCGCATAATCGGAACGCCCTGGCGGTTCGCGAAGAGCTCGAGAAGGAGGGGATTCGGCTCTCCATCAAGAAAGCCAGGGTCTATCGCCTGCAGGAGGATCCAAAGAAGGCTGTGGTCGCTCTTCGGCAGGGGCTCGAGACTCTCAACGCAAGCACAGAGCTCAAGGACAAGAAGGCCCTCGAGGCTGATCTGCGGGCAATGCTCGGAGTCGTCTATGAATCGATGGGGCAGGAGGTCCTGGCTGTGAAAGAGTACCTGAAGGTCGTCAAGGATCTTGATCGGACCAACCCGGTCTGCCGCCGAGGCTACGAGCGGCTCAGGAAGCGGCTTCAGAAAAAACAAGCGACAGCCTCGCGCGGCTGAGCTTTGAGGCGTACTGGAATTTGGACGCCTTCGAGGACAGTCTTTTCAGCTTGTCCTGAGGGGGAGTGTTTCTATAATCGACGCTTCGATATAAACCTGTGTCCGCTCCCCGGAGCGTTTGTATAGAGCGAGCCCTCTCTTGAAGATTCACGAATACCAGGCGAAAGAAGTACTGGCCGCGGCTGGCGTTCCCGTGCCGCCCGGAGAGGCTGTAGATACAGTGGATGCGGCGGTAGCGGCCGCGGAGGCTCTTGGCGGGAGCCTGTGGGTGGTGAAGGCGCAGATCCACGCAGGCGGAAGAGGAAAGGGGGGAGGGGTCAAGCTCGCCTCCAGCCTCGAAGAGGTCAGGGAGTACAGCGATGCCATTCTCGGCATGCAGCTGGTCACACCCCAGACTGGCCCCGAAGGCCGGGAGGTGAAGAAGATCCTGGTCGCCGCGGCCTGCGATATTGCCAGCGAGTTCTACGCCGGGATCGTACTCGATCGCCAGTTGGGGCTTCCGGTGCTGATGGTGTCTGCCGAGGGCGGCATGGATATCGAGGAGGTTGCCGCCAGCACTCCCGAGAAAATTTTCAAGGTCAGCTTTGACCCGGGAGCTGGACTTCCTGCGGATGAAGCCAGGGAGGTCGCGGGCAGGCTGGGCCTCGAGGGCGGGTTGGTCGAGGAAATGGCCGGGCTGCTGCAAAAGCTCGCGCGCTGCTTCCTTGATACGGATGCCAGCCTCGCCGAGATCAATCCCCTGGTCAGGACTACAGATGATTCTCTCCTGGCTCTCGATGCGAAGTTCTCCTTCGACGACAACGCCCTCTTTCGCCATCCGGAGCTCGTTGAGTACCGGGATCCAGCGGAAGAGGATCCGCTCGAGACCCGGGCCGCGAAATTCGGCCTGAGCTATATCAAGCTCGATGGCGAGATCGGGTGCATGGTGAACGGCGCGGGGCTGGCGATGGCGACTCTTGATATCATCAAACACTTTGGCGGAGAGGCCGCCAACTTTCTCGATGTAGGAGGAGGCGCCACGACGGAGAAGGTGACGGAGGCCTTCAAGATCATCCTGGAGGATTCCGATGTGAAGGCCATCCTGGTCAATATTTTTGGCGGGATCATGAAGTGTGATGTCATTGCGGAGGGCATCATCGAGGCCGCCCAGACCATCGAGTTGAGGGTCCCGGTGGTCGTTCGGCTGGAGGGTACCAATGTCGAGAGAGGCCGGGAACTCCTGGCGGGCTCAGGGCTGGATCTCATCTCTGCGCCGGGTCTCCCGGAGGCTGTCGAGTCAGTCGTCGCACAGGCAAAGGGAGGAGCTGACAGTTGAGCATCCTTGTCGATAAGAACACGCGTCTCCTGGTCCAGGGTATAACCGGTCGAACTGGAACCTTTCATACGATCCAGGCCGTCGAATATGGAACGACTGTCGTTGCCGGAGTCACTCCGGGCCGGGGGGGGGAGGCTGTAGAGGGCATTCCCGTTTTTGACAAGGTAGCTGAGGCGATCGCCGCAACATCGGCGAACGCATCCGTGGTCTATGTCCCGCCGGCCTTTGCCGCGGACGCGGTGCTCGAGGCGGCGGAGGCGGGATTGGAGCTCGTGATCTGCATCACGGAGGGGATTCCTGTCCTCGATATGGCCCGGGTGATGAAGACTCTCAAGAGCGACTATCCGGGGACTCGCCTGGTCGGGCCGAACTGTCCCGGAGTCATTACACCCGGTGAGTGCAAGATTGGCATCATGCCTGGATACATACATTCTCCCGGCACCATCGGTGTCGTGTCGCGCAGCGGCACTCTCACCTACGAGGCTGTTCACCAGTTGAGCGAGGTGGGGCTCGGGCAGACGACCTGCCTGGGGATTGGAGGTGACCCGATCATCGGTACAACCTTCGTCGATGCCCTGGAGCTTTTTGAGGGAGATGACGCAACCAGGGGTGTCCTCATGATTGGGGAGATCGGCGGAACAGCTGAAGAAGAGGCGGCCGAGTTCATCTCAGCTAACATGTCAAAGCCTGTGGCATCCTTCATTGCCGGCAGAGGCGCGCCTCCGGGGAAGAGGATGGGGCACGCCGGAGCTATCATCTCAGGCGGCAAGGGGACAGCTCCCGAGAAGGTGGCGGCCCTCGAGGCCGCAGGGGTGCAGGTGGCCCTTACTCCGGACCGCCTTGGTGAGACCATGGCAGGGATGCTCGCTTGAGTTTGCCGACCCGGCAGTCCTGAGCAAGTGTCTTAACGCGTCTTGCTTCGGGTCTTTTTCCGCGTTTTCGCGGCGCTCTTCTTGCCTGCCCTGGAGGAGGTCTTTTTTCGTTTCGCTGATTTTTGAGGGGCGGCGGCTTCGTCCTCATCATCCGGGGATGGGGAGATGATGCCCTCAAATCGAGAGAGGAAATCGGGGCCGGGGTTCTCTACTTCGAAATGATAGAGGAGGAAGTGGAGCAGGCGGATGACCTCCGGCTTGGCTTCCGGCAGGGAGTGGGCCAACTCGCGAACCATTTCCGGGCTCTCACGCAAGGCATCCAGGAAGGCGCGTTCTTCTTTGCTGACCTCCATTCGTGAAAGGGGAGCGACCGCGTCCGGGTCAGCCTGGCTTTTCTCGCGGTAGCTGAGTCCCTTGTACGGATAGGGGATCTCTTCATCGAGGAGGTATTCGATCGTGACGCCCAGGTTTTTCGCGATGCGAAAGATGACCCCTCCGCGCGGAGAGTTCTGCCCGGATTCAATCTTGGAAAGCGCGCTCGGGGTTATTTCGCAGAACCTCGCAAGATCCTGCTGCGAGATGGAACGGTCGCGCCGAAGATTCATGATCTTGCGCCCAGTCTGCATAGTATCCTCCAGGCTTTGTCCACCGAACCTGTCCGCCCAACTCCGGGGGCGGTACCGGGATTATTCTATTGGTCATGAGTTTGAACAAAAGACATTTATTTCTATCAGTCATGTTCCCGGGTCCTCCTGTTGGGCTTTCGCTCCTGAATCCAGGCGAATTTTTCTCCCTACAGGTACCCTGCCTGGCCTGTTTTCAGGGTCTGTTGGCGCTTTGAACATCGATGACAGCCCCGGGAAGATCGAATAACATGCTCTCCACGTTACTTATACGCGTAACCAATGGGGGATAGCTGGTGTCCTTTGATTCGATAGAGAATGATTTTGCCGACAACCTGTCTGATGATGTTTCCGGACGTCCGGTTTCCGAGGTTCTCGTCGAGATGGCCGAGATCCTTCGGCAGGCCCAGTCGGTTCTGATCGCTACTCATGTAGGGCCGGATGGGGACGCGATCGGCAGCTCGGTCGGCCTGGCACTTGGCCTCAAGAGCCTTGGCAAGGAAGCTCGTATCTTCAGCGGAAGCTCGGTAGATGGCCGTTTTGAGGGCATCATCGCCGATGGCTCCGTTGAGACGGTGGATGAGGAGGGCGCGTCCCGCCTTGCCGGGCAATTTGACCTCTGCGTGCTCCTGGATACAAGCGAGCCTGCTCGAGCCGGTGTTTTAGAGGGGGTCATTTTTGCGCCGGGGCAGAAGAGAATCTGTATCGATCATCACCTTCTCTCCGGGGAGTATTCTTTCGATTCGCACCTGGCGGTAGAGAGCTCGCCAGCTACAGCGTGCCTGGTTCTCTGGCTACTTGATGAGCTCGAGGTTGCCGTCGAGGACGATATTGCGAGAGCTCTGTGGCTGGCGCTGGCGACGGATACCGGCTGGTTTCGTTTTTCTAACGCTGGCCGGCTTGCCTTTCAATGCGCCGAGAGACTTCTTGAGGGCGGACTCGATCCCGAAGAATTGTACAGTCTCATCTACGGATCGCGCAGCGGGCAGAAGACTCGCCTTTGGGGAAGAGTACTCCTGGAGCACCAGCTCTCCCTTGATGGCCGCCTGGTCTGGAGCGTTATTTCACGGGAGATCCTGGCTGAGACGGGCGCTGTCCGGGAGGACCTGGATGGGGCTATCGACATCCTCAAGGGTGTCAAGGGCGCCCATGCCGCAGCCCTGCTGTCGCAACTGGACGACGGGTCTTTCAAGGTCAGCTTGAGGTCTGTGGAAAGTATAGATGTCGAGCGTGTCGCGCGAGAGTTGGGCGGTGGGGGGCACGCCAAGGCCGCGGGCTACAGCGCCACGGGAACTGCGCAGGAGATACTCGATACTCTCAAGGACGTTCTGAGCACACAACTCGACACGTAGGCACCGCAGGAGCCTGGGGACGGGGACCTGAGGCCAGGGCTGAAAACCAGGCCTGGCAGATCTCAGAAAGTGGACTCAAACTCCTCGAGGTCTTCGAGATCTTCAGAGTCTTCCAGGCTATCAAGCTCTTTTTCGAGAACCTCGAAGCGATCCTGGTAGAGCCTGTAGCGTGGATCTTCCCTGAGGTTGGCCAGGTCAGGGTCTGTCTTCATGTGGTCGAAGTTGTCATAGCCGAGCTCGAAAGCACAGTCCAGTGCCATGATAGCGTCGTCTATTTCGCCAAGAAGGCTGTGGCTGCAGGCGAGGTTGTAGTAGAAGCAGGGATCTTCCGGATAGAGGTTGATCAGGATCTGGTCGGTTTCGAGTCCCTTGCGGTGCTTCTTCAGTCGCGAGTAGATGTGTCCCAACGAGACCAGCAGTCCGAGTTCCTTCTTGGTGTAGCCCGGAGTGTCCAGGGCTTCCCAGTTGACCTTTTCGAGGGCGATTTCCAGCAGAGACATCTCGAATTCGAGGCCGAGCGCATCGAAACCAAGGATCTCATCCGCTTCCTCGGGCAGGTCAATCTCTTTCCAGGACCATTGGTGTGTGTGCATCGGCTGTTATTCTTTTGCCTTCTGAAGGGCTCGAACTCTTCTGATAAGTCTGATGAGGAAGCGCCCGGAGTTCCGATGTCCGCAAAAGCGTCCATGGCGGCTTAAAGCACTTATGTCCTCCTGAAACATTCTACCACCACTGAGAATCACCGCAAGAACCCCTCTTGGGATGTAGGGGGTTCGGCAGGCTTGACTTGCGTCGTAGACGGACTACTATCGCCAGATGAAATCATTAAGTGGAGTCGCAGCAAAGACATGCGTTGGCTACCGGTAGTAAAGACGGAAAACGGTGAGAGCTCCATCCAGGAGCGCTCCTCGGAAGGATCCCGTATCGGCGAGGGTTTGTTGACGGAGGGTTCCTGCGATGAACTCGCGGCCAGCCCGGGAAGCGAAATGATCGGCGGGGCGCCCCTCGACCGGAGGGTTTATTTCGAGGTCTTCGGTTGTCAGATGAATAAGCTCGATGCAGAGTTGATGCTCGGAGTTCTCAACGAAGATGGCTACGAGCTCACCGATGATCCCCGGGACGCGGGCGTCATCCTCTACAACACCTGCGCGATCCGGGAGCAGGCCGAGAACAGGGTCTTTTCGAAGCTGGGGAATTTGAAGGGGTTGAAGGATGCCCGTCCTGACCTGGTGATCGGGATGCTCGGTTGCGGGGCCCAGAACCATCAGCACGACATCTTTCGCCGCTACCCCCATGTGGGGATCGTTTGCGGGCCGGGTGAATTTCTACGTTTGCCCCAATTGATTGACCAGGCCCGGGAGGAGGGGCAGGTAGCCGCTCTCGATCTCGACAAGCCGGTACGGTTCGCTCGTACGAAAAATCTTGGCCCTCGGCCTCATCATGCTTTTGTGTCGGTGATGCGGGGTTGTGACATGGCCTGCACCTATTGCGTTGTGCCCACCACCCGAGGTGGCGAGGTCAGCCGTCCGGTCAGCGAGATCATCGAGGAGGCCGATGCCCTTGTAGCCTCCGGCGTGAAGGAGATCACGCTTCTCGGGCAAACAGTGAACTCCTACGGTAAGCGCCTGGCTCCCGGCCGAAGGATCGGGCTGCAGCATGTGCTCTGTGGTCTGAATCAACTGGACGGACTGGAGCGGATTCATTTCATCACATCCCATCCGCGGTTCATGAACCGGGAGCTGGTTGAGGCTATGGGGGACCTCGACAGGGTGTGCGAATATCTGCCCCTGCCGGTACAGTCGGGCTCGGACGATGTTCTGCGGCGTATGCTGCGGTCCTATACCATGAAGCACTACCGGAAGGTCATCGATGATTGCCGGCAGCTGGTTCCCGGCATCGCGCTTGCTACGGATTTCATCGTCGGCTTCTGTGGTGAGACAGAGGCCGAGTTTGCCGAGACCGTCAAGCTGCTTGAGGAGGTGCGTTTCAACGGCGCCTATATTTTCAAGTATTCCGAACGCCCCGGAACTCCCGCCGCCGAGTTCGCGGATGATGTTCCTGAAGAGGTCAAACGTGAACGAAACCAGGTCCTGCTTGAAATCCAGAGACGTATCAGCCAGGAGCTCAACAGCGAATCAATTGGCCAGGAAACCGAGGTCCTGGTCGAGGGGGTGAGCAAGAAGGACAAGACGCGTTGGAGCGGCCGCAACCGCAAGCACCAGATTGTCGTCTTTCCGATCCAGGGAGACGAGAACCTTGTCGGCCAGCTCGTCAACGTAAAGGTCAGGGATGTGACATCGGTCGTGCTGGTAGGGGAGCGTCCCGGGGAGGAGAGCTGAGTGGCCGTTTCCCGTCCTAAACCAGAATTCATGGCTGAGGCGCTTGAGCTTGCCCTGGGGGGGCTGGAGAGCGTCTCTCCCAACCCTCTCGTCGGGGCTGTCGTTGTGCGTGGAGGGAAGGTCATCGGCCGCGGATTTCATCGTGGGTTTGGTCGTCCTCATGCTGAGAGGGAGGCCCTGGGGGCGGCGGGCAATGCCAGGGGGGCGGATCTCTATGTCACCCTTGAGCCGTGCGCTCACCATGGAAAGACTCCGCCTTGTTGCGAAGCTGTCCTGGAGGCGGGAATCAAGAGGGTCTTCTTTTCAGCTTCCGATCCGAACCCCGAGACGCGCGGCAAGGGTCCGCGGCTTCTGCGGAAGGCGGGAGTGGAGGTCCGCGGGGGGCTTCTTCGAAAGGAGGCCCTGTCCCAGAACGCGCCCTATTTTTTCTGGAGAGATAAAGGCAGGCCATGGGTGGTGCTGAAATGGGCCATGAGCCTCGATGGGAAGATAGCTACGGCCGGGGGTGAATCTCAGTGGATCACCGGCGCGAAGGCCCGCGCCAGGGGACACTCTCTGCGCAGGCGGGTGGATGCGGTGCTGGTCGGCACCGAGACGGTCCTGGCGGATGACCCCCTCCTGACTCCAAGGCCGGCCGGCGGCCGGACCCCGCTCAGGGTGATCCTTGACCGCAGGGGGCGTCTGCCAATGAAGCTCAAGCTCTTGTCCCATCCCCGGGTAGCGGGCAGGGGGCGGCGTCTCTACGTCAGCGTTCCCGGGGCGAATAGCGCCAGGCGCCTTGGTGAGCTCGAACGCCGGGGGGTGGAGACTCTCCTGCTGCCTTCGGCCGCCGCCGGCCTGGACCTTGGCTTGCTGCTGGCCGAGTTGGCGAAGCTGGAGATCTCCCAATTGCTCGTAGAGGGAGGCGCCAGGCTTGCCGGAGCCTTCCTTCGGGATTCCCTGGCCCAGGAGATCGCCGCCTTCGTCGCTCCGAAAATTATCGGCGGAGAAGATGCCCTCTCGCCTGTTGGCGGTGAGGGCTTCAGGAAACTGGCGGAGTCCCTTTCTCTTTCTGACCTGCGGCACGAGGCGCTTGGAGCAGATCTCTTCCTGAGCGCGAAGATTCGACCTGCCGGGAACTCCCGCTGATCCGGTCGTTTGCCCTAAGGCATTGCAGGAAAAATGCTTGGGTGGTTGATTCGGGGGGCGGAGGTAGGTTTTTTAAGACAAGAGACTCGAATTTTATGATGAGTTTTGTTTAAATAACCGACTTTGAAAAACCATCGGAGCAGTAGGCGAGGCCCTTCGAGGCAGAGGGGGACAGTGGAGATCAGCTCATGATTAAGGTAAAGAATATTACCAAAACCTACGGAGCGACGGTCGCCGTAGACGACGTCAGCTTTGAGGTCGGGCCGGGTGAGATCCTCGGCTTCCTTGGGCCGAATGGAGCCGGGAAGTCGACGACCCTGAAAATTATAACATCCTACGTGGTAGCAGATTCCGGCAGCGTCTATGTGAATGACATAGAGGCTCTTGATAACCCCATGGAGGTGAGGAAGGCCATTGGCTACCTGCCTGAGAGCACGCCGCTCTATATGGATATGCAGGTGATTGAGTACCTCGAGTTTGTCGCCCGGGTCCGGCAAATGTCGGGAGCCGAAGCCAAGTCGGCGATCGACCGGGTTGTTGAGATGGTCGGCTTGCGCCGCATGCTGCGCAAGAACATCGGGCACCTCTCGAAGGGCTACAAGCAGCGGGTAGGCATAGCCCAGGCGCTTTTGCATGATCCCGGAATCCTGATCATGGACGAGCCGACCAGCGGCCTCGATCCGCACCAGATTATCGAGATCCGAGAGCTGATCAGGACCCTTGGAAAAGAGAAGATGATCATTCTCTCCAGTCACATTCTCCAGGAGATCTCGGCCATTGGAACTCGCATCATGATTATCAAGGATGGACGGATCGTGGCGGATGACACCCCGCAGAACATGCAGCGATCGCTCGGCGACAAAACTGGCTTCCGGGCCAGGGTCCAGGGGCCCGCGGAAGAAGTCGCTGCCGCTCTGAAAGGGCTCGATGGAGTTAATTCCGTTGAGATCACCGCTGGCGGCGGAACTGATACAGAGTTCCGGTTGCTCACGAGCGCGGGGGAGGATATCGGCTCCAGGGTTTTCAAGGCCGTCGCCGGAAAAGGCTGGGAACTCTCCGCCTTGTCGCCGGATGAACACAGCCTCGAGGACGTCTATCTCGAGTTGACCAAAGATG
>CAJWMA010000002.1 GCA_913042995.1 uncultured bacterium
GTTGCTGATCCTGATAGCCGAGGAGTAGGCGGGGTCGTTGCTTTCAGGTCTCGAGCCATCGGTGGTGTAGCGGATCGTTCCGGCCGCGGGGGCGGACAGCTCAACGGAGATGCTCGAGGCGACGTAGGCTCCGCTTTCGATGGAAAATTCCACGTTCGCGGAGACCTCATCAACCCCGACTCCATTCATCTCCTCCGGTGTGGGGCTGGAGAAGTACTGGTAGGAATCATCAACAACCTCACCGATCGAGGTGGAGACCAGCTGCGCGGCGATGAGGAAGTCGTTACTTGTCGTGGTCCTGTTGAGTCCCTGGATCGCGAGAACATTGCTCCCGTTGCGAAGGAGGCCGCGATGCTGTGTCAGGTTGAAGTTTTCGTATTCACGGGCCCGGGCATCGATGTGAGAGAGCGAGGCGGCTGAATTCCAGGACAGCGCCTCGGCGGCCGGGCTGTTGGCCGAGATCACCGGGCTGCCGTTGAGGTAGGCGGTGAAGCCATCATCGTACCGAACCTGGAGCCTGAGCTGGTCGATGGTCTCCGGGTTTTCCAGCTCGAAGGGGATCCGGATGTAGACGCTGCTGTTGCGCTGGTACATCTCCTCCTCGACATCAGTGGAGAACAGCCCGTCATATCCCGCTCCTCTTTCGAAGCCGACGCCGCCCCGGCCGCTTCTCCAGGAGTTGTCGTTGAAGCCCCGCCCCATCCAGGTGGATTCCAGCGCGTTGCTGGTGGGCACAAGAACGCGGTGAGGCGTGTCAGGTCCGGCAAGCTCGTTGAAAGAGCTGTTGGTTGACACACCGTAAGACGCGTCAGGCACCTGCGGGGGGAAGGAGGGGAAGAAGCCTGAGAGGATTGTTGATCCGTCCGGGGTGACCAGCAGCAGCTGGTCGCCGTCTCCGTCGAGGCGGAAGTTGGTGTGCAGCTCCTCGGCCGGGTCGCGGCGGTCCTTTTCAGATGCGAAGACCAGCATGTATTCTCCCGCGCCCAGGCTTACGGCGGGGAATCTCCACTTGTCGAGGTTGTCCGGGTCATCGGTAAGGAAGTGGCCCTCGAGCGCGTAGGTGTCGGTGCCTGAGTTGTAGAGCTCGATCCAGTCCGGGCGGCTGCCATCTTCATCCTGGATGTCGTTCTGGTTGGAGGCCATGAACTCGTTGATGACCACGCCGTCTCCCCTGGCGGAGTGCGGGAGCAGCGTTACAGTGATCGCTGTGAGGATCGTGAGAAACGAAATCGCCCTGCGGGCCGCTGTTTTTTTCAAGTCCGTCTGTCCTGTCGAGCTGCGGATCAAAGACTCCGGCCTGTTGAAAAGGGTGGCCAGCGATCCTTAATGCGCGATTGGATGAATTTCCTGGAACTGCCTGATGGCCATTTTATCACCCGGTTTTCCGGGAAGCCATGAAATCAGCAGGCGGTCTCCTCAGTCTTGGCGTTTCTGCCAGGGAACGGTTCCGTAGCGCTGCAGCTCACGGCGGAGCCTGGCGGAGAGATCCCTGAAAACACCGCGCTCCTTGCGGGCCAGGTTGGTGGTTTCGAGCGGGTCGGCCTCGAGATTATAGAGCTCGAGCGGTTGGAACGGGCTGTTCTGCAGCAACTTCCACTTTCCCCAGCGAAGGGCCTCGATGGTTTTGCCTCCGTAGGCCGTGCCTCCTTCTCTGCGAATGAAGTAGAGCTCCCTGCTGGGTTCGGAGCGTTTTTTTCCGAGCAGCTCGCTGAGGAAGCTGACTCCATCGAAGGGTTCCTCGGTTTTGACAGACACCGCCTCGAGGAGGGTCGGCAGGATGTCCATGGTCAGCGAGACCCGCTGGCAGCCGCTGCCGGGAGCGATTCGTCCGGGCCAGGAAGCCACGGCGGGAACCTTGATGCCTCCTTCGTAGACCGTTCCTTTGCCCGCCTTCAGCTGGCCATTGTTGGCGCCCACATTACTCTGGCCGCCGTTGTCCGAGGTGAAGATCACCAGGGTGTTTTCAGCCTGGCCGGTTTTTTCGAGGGAGTCGAGCACCTTGCCGATGCCGTAGTCCATGTGTTCGATGAGGGCGACCAGCTTCGCTCGCTTGCCGTTGATCCCCTGCTCTCTCTTCGTTATTTTTTCGACCCATTCTTTCGGAGGCTGGATCGGGGTGTGCGGGGCGTTGTAGGCGAGGTAGAGGCAGAAGGGCTCCTTCTTTCCTTTGCGGGAGCGGATGTAATCAACCGCCCAGTCGGAGAACAGGTCCGTTGCATGTCCCTCGGGGTCGATGGTCTCACGACCCTTGCGCATATAGTTGATGTTGTGGCGGCGATGCTTGTAGTAGTCGTCCATCATGTCGCCGAGGAAACCGTGGAAGAAGTCAAAGCCTCGTGAAAGAGGATGGTTCTCTTCCTTGAGGCCGAGGTGCCATTTGCCGACAAGAGCGCTGTGGTATCCTGCCTTCTTGAGCAGCCCGGGAAGCAACTTCGCATCCTGGCGCAGGTAGCCCCAATTGTTCGTCGCGTGAGTTCGGATGACCCCGGGCACTCCGGCCATCGCCGGGTACCTTCCGCTCAGCAGTGACGCCCGGGTTGGCGAACAGACCGGGCAGTTGGCGTAGAAGTTATCGAAGCGCATCCCGCGAACGCCGATCCCATCGACGTTCGGGGTCCGGATATCCTTTCCGCCATAGCTCGACAGGTCGCCGTAGCCCAGGTCATCAGCGAGGATGATGACGATGTTCGGGCGTTCAGCCCCCACCGCCGCCGTGGCTACCAGCAGGGCCGCGAGGAAGCCTGCGAAGGCACTCAGCGG
This sequence comes from uncultured bacterium, assembly GCA_913042995.1. Taxonomy (GTDB): domain Bacteria; phylum Planctomycetota; class UBA8108; order UBA8108; family UBA8108; genus UBA8108. The sequence goes on from CAJWMA010000002.1 coordinate 2,761, forward strand.
TCTTCGGTTCCGTGTGAACTGGCTCATCTCAGGCACGCTTCGCCCATTCGGACTTCATGAAGCTGAGGGAATCCCTCGCCAGCTGCTCCTCGCTCTCGTACATGCGGCGCCAGATCTTGGTGGCGGCCGCCAGCTCGGGCAGGGCGAGTCCAAAGGCTTCGACCATCATCCAGCCCTCGTAGCCGGTCTCCTTGAGCGTGTCGAAGGTGGTGTTCCAGTCGACGTTGCCGCTGCCGGGCGTCGAGCGGTCGTTTTCTGAAATATGAACGTGGACGGTATGCTCGCTGCAGGCACGGATCGCCTCGGCGACACCTTTCTCTTCGATATTGGCGTGGAAGGTGTCGTACATCATCTTGCAGTTGGGATGGTCGACGGTCTCGATGAAGCGGGCGGTGTCAGCCGCGGTGTTGATGAAGTAGCACTCGAACCGGTTGAGGTACTCTACCGCCAGGGTTACGCCGCAGGTTGCCGCATGCTCCGCGACCGCTCGCATGCTGTCCGCTCCCCAGCCCAGCTCGTCGGCTGTGGGGCCGGAGCCGCTGAAGACGCCGAGCGCGGAGTGAAAAGGTCCGCAGAGGAAATCGGCACCGAGAGCCTGGCAGCAGTCAAGGGCCTGCTTGTTGAGGTCGACGCCCGCTGCTCTGACCGCGGCATCAGGGCTGATCGGGTTGTCTTCTTCGTTCCTTACCGTAACCGCGGTTCTCTCGAGTCCCAGCTCATCGAGCTTTTGACCGAGAGCGGCGCACTGGTCGACATCGTAGGCGAAGAGAGGGATCTCAACTCCGTCAAACCCGGCCTCTTTCAACATCTCGAGCACCGGGTAGTGTTCTTCTTCGATGCCTCCACTCCACAACAGCAGGTTCATGCCAAACTTCATTGTCTCGTCTCTCCGAACTCGTGAGTTTCTGGTTGTTACCGGCTCCGGGCGGCTGTTCCGCATCCGGGAACTGCATAGTTAACTACGAACGCCGCTTTCATGGCTACTGTGATTTTTCCGGCCGGCTCCGGATGCTGGATTCAGATGGTTTCTTCGGGTTCAGCAAGGAGGTCGTGAAGCTGGTCGGCGGAAAGCTCGAGCTTCTCGAGGTAGTGAGCATGGCAGACCGGCAGGTAGAGCTCTTCGCAGCCCAGGGTCCTGGAAGGGCCGGCCAGGGTTGGCTTGCCGTCGACGGACTTGAGGTTGAAGACCGCCTTCCGGTTACAGCAGGCACAGGTGGTCTTGATCTCCTCGATGCTGTCGGCCAGTTCGAGCAGCCGCCTGCTTCCCGCGAAGAGATGGGTCCGGAAGTCGTTGCGCAGGCCGTAGCAGATAACCGGGATGTCCCTTGCCGCCGTGAGTTCGCGCAACTGGTCGATCACAAACGCGGAGACGAACTGGGCCTCATCCACCAGGACGCAGTGGCAGGAGTCAAAAAGCTCCGGGGGAAGCTCGGTCTGATTTTCGAGAAGAAGATCGGCTTCGCGTTCGAGTCCAGCCCTCGAGGCGACACGGGAGGCGCCGAAGCGGGTGTCGACGGAGGGCTTCATCACGACAACGCCCTTGCCTTGCCGCTCGTAGTTGTGGGCGACCGCAAGCAGGTTGAGAGTCTTGGCGCTGCCAACCGTGCCATAGCGAAAATAGAGTTTTGCCATCGTTTCTCCTGACCCCCTCAAGCGGATTCAAGACTCTATCGTTCTCTCTACCGGGGGCGCAAGAAAATAGCCCCTTGGTTTATCCGCAGGGAGGGTAGCCGGAGCAGTCGCTTGTTTCTGGATCGATTCCGCAGGCCGGGAACGGTGCCGGCGGACCTTCCTGTCCCAGGAAGAGGAAGCCCAGGAGGCTGATACCATCGGTAATGTCGACGCCGCCATCCCGGTTGGCATCTCCCGCCTGGGAGCAACTCGAATCAGGATTTCCGAGGAATAGGAAATTCAGCAGGGCGATGGCGTCAGTTATGGAGAGAGCTCCATCCGTGTCGAAATCTCCGCGCACAAAGGGAGTCGGGCCCGCCGCCGCGTTTTCCGTTTCGATAAAGAGCACGAGCCCGTCATGGTCCGAGGCGCCGAGGGCTGTCGTTGGGTCGTTGTCCCTGCCGGTTGGAGCATCAGCGTTCGAGCGGCCGTATTGAGCGCCCCGGGTCTTCTTTTCGAGCGCCGAAGAGGTCAGGATGTGATCTACCGCCTGGGAGTTGCCGAGGTTCACGGTCGAGTAGCGCTCAAGAGGGTCCAGGTCGAGGACATGGTTCCTCAGCGCCGGCTCTACGGCGAACTCGCCCGGCAGCAGGGCGCTTCCTTCCTCCTCGAGGCCGGTGATGATGCCGAGGACGTCGACATATCCATCGGTGAACTCGAAGGCGTTGAAATCACCGGCGACCACCAGGTGGATGTCCGGGGTCTCCTCTTGCAGAGACTGGACCGCCTGGGCCACGAACCGGGCCTGGGCAAGCCGCTTGCGTCTGACGAAGTTTCCCTGTGAGGGGTCTTCGATGTTCAGCAGGGAGCGAAGATGAAGGTTCAGGACGGTCAGCGGGAACGGCTCATCGGATCCGAGGTAATAGCAGGTCAACACCTGGGGCGGCCGCGAGAAGGTCTGCAGGTCACGCCCGCCGAAGCGGAAGGTCGCCTCGAAACCCAATGAGCCTGCGCTCTCTACCTCTACGGTGTCCCTGACCAGCAGGCCGTTGTTGCGTCCGCCGGGGTCGCTTCCTGTTTCCAGGTAGGGCGTGTAGAGCGCGGTGTCGTCATCCAGCAGGATCCGATCGGCCAGGTTCTGAAGAACAGCCAGGTTCTCGGCCTCCTGGACGCAGAGGATGTCAGGCTTCCCGAGAATCTCTCGAATCAGCAGGGAGTGCTTGGCGAGGCGATTCTCTTCTTCGCCCGCGTCGAGAATTACCTCCTCGAGCAGCGGGTCGTCGATGGAATCCATGAACTGGTAGAGATTGAGGGTCGCGATGGCGAGCTCTCCGGGGTTCCTGCTCCTGACGGGGACGGCCTCCGTATTGTCATCCAGTTCGAAAACCTCCGGATGGAGACGATAGCGTCCATAGCGGAAGGCCAGTGGTCCACGGCAGAACTTGATGACCGTTCCGGGGGCCGGGTCGACGTCTTCGAGGCCCATGGCATCCGGATCCACCTCGAAGATCTCCGGGTTTCCATCCCAGGTGAGCAGGCCGGGTTGTCCGGGGAACAGGAGTCCGGGCTCGCGATAGGGTCTTCGTTCGTCCGCCACGACGAGGCAGTTGCCGTAGCGGTCAAGCGGGTTGACCACCATACCTCCGCTGAACTCAACCAGCATGTTCTCAAACCGCTCCAGCTCGTTTTCGGGTTGGGGTCTCCGGTGAGAGGGCTGGGTGTCATCGAAGATCACCGGGTCCGGGAGCTCCTGTCCCGCCAGCGTGGTGGTGACCCGCGGGTTGCTCAGCTCGGTCCAGCCGAAGAACTCCTGGACTGTGCCGACAACGTCTACCAGGTCGCCGGCCTGGACATCAGGAGGCGCGTCGGTGTAGACGAAGATTCCATCCGAGGTCTCGGGGTCGCCATCGCTTCTCTCATCAGGCGTCTGCAGGAAGAAGCCGTTCCAGATCACTCCAGTCACGACGTTATCCCTGGTCAGTACGTTTTCTCCCTCCAGGGGGGAGGACATGCCGGGACCCTGGATCTCCCAGATCTCGATGCTGTCGGGAACGCCGGCTATCTCCGGGCAGCCCTGGAATCGGACTCCGTCAAGAAGCGTGCCGGGGGAGAAGCTCTCGCCGCCGCTGCCGTCGGCTTCCGAATGGGGCAGGAAATCTCCTTCCAGCTCAGGTGAGCGAACCAGGGACTGGCCGGCGGCGTCAGCGCCGGAATAGGTGACCAGGGCAAGTGTCTCGCCGGCCTCGTTGGAAAAGGAGACGGTGTCGCCGTCATCATCGAGGTCGAGCGTGCCTGATGAGGCGGCCTGGATGAGCGCGCCGCTCTCCGGCAGGTCCGCGCCGCCTCCTCCGAAGACCACCACAGCGCAGTTGTCCGCGACGATCGTTCCCGGGAGGAAGAGATGGCGGACCGTGGCTCCATCCGCGAGCGCCCAATTGGAGATGTCCTGTTCGACTCCCGTCAGGTTTACGACCTCGATGAATTCATCCGTTTCATCTTCAACTGTCCCATCTCCGTTCGCATCTTGTTCCGGCGAGGGATGGAGCTCGTTGATGACCCAGCCCGAGGCCGGCGGCTCCGGCTGTCCCTGGGTGCATCCCTCGAAGAACGTTCCATCCGTGAGAGTCCCAGGAGACATGGCCGTTCCGCCAGCGGCACCGGCCTCCGCATGCTGGGTCCAGGCGCCATCAAGGTCAGGGTCGAGGGTCAACGACTGGTCGTTGTTGCCCTCCGGTCCGTAGGTCGCGGTGGCGATGTCGATGCCGGCATTCGTGCTGAGGGTCAGGGTGTCGCCGCTGTTGTTGAGGGCGAGGGTTCCCGAGCTCGCTGCGAGCCGCAGCGTCCCGCTGGCCGATGGTCCGAGCGGGCCTCCGCCGAAGACGACCACCGCGCAGCCGTCGGCAACCAGCGAACCTTCCGGGAAGATGTGGCGGATTCGCACCAGGTCGGAGATGGTCCAACCGCTGATGTCCACATCCTCTCCTGACAGATTGACAAGCTCGAGGAATTCGTCCTCGATGGAATCAAAGTTACCGTTGTTGTTGGAATCGTTGGCGCGGCCGGGGTCCGCGAGGATCTCGTTGAAAATCCACTGGGAACCGGCCTGCGCCCGGGTGCAGGCCAGGAATGCGAAAAGGAATAAAATGCGGAAGGCCATCGTCCGGGTGGTCATTCGTTCAGCCTCGTCTTCGATCCAGGGGTGTTACACACTATGCCCCATCGGTAAGTGATGATAGATTCCTGCTCTGAGATCTTGCAAGCTATTCACTTCGATAATCTGCTTTGTCGATGAGCCCTGCCCGGCTCGTTGTCATTTACTTCTCGCGGGGGTTCAAGTGTCAGAAAAAAACGGGATACCGACCATCGACCTGGGTGACTTCATGTCGGATGATTCCGAGCGCCGCAAGAGCTTTGTCCAGACCTTTGGGCAGGGCCTGCTCGACTATGGATTCATCAAGCTCGAAGGGCACGGGATCGAGCCTTCCCTGATCAGGGAAGGCTACGATGCTTTCGAGAGTTTTTTCGCATTCGATGAAGACATCAAGAAACAATACGCGGGAACCGAGGCCGGCGCCCGCGGCTACACTCCCTTCGGAGTCGAGCACGCCAAGGATTACGACAAGCCGGATCTCAAGGAGTTCTGGCAGGTGGGGCAGGACCTTCCCGAGGGGCATCCCTACCGGGCTCAATATCCAGGCAATGTCTGGCCGGCGGAAATTCCTGAATTCCAGCTGCATGCCCAGGAGATCTTCCGTCGTCTCGAGGACTGCGCCCGCAGCCTGCTCGATAGCCTTGCGGAGTTCTTTGAGCTTCCTGCGGGGACGTTCTCAGACATGATCGTTGCTGGAAATCACGTGCTGCGCATTATCCACTACCCTCCGTTGTCCGGAGAGGTGGATCCAACGGCCTTCCGCTCTGCTCCCCACGAGGACATCAACCTCATCACGCTCCTGTGCGAGGCGACCCAGGGAGGACTCGAGATCCTGACGCGCGAGAACGAGTGGATTCCTGTTGAGGCGGAGTCCGGCCAGATCGTGGTCGACAGCGGTGACATGATCGCCAGGGTGACAAACGGAATCGTTCCGGCGACGACCCACCGTGTCTCTAATCCAAAGCGCGCCGTCAACGAGTCGCGTTATTCGATTCCTTTCTTCGTACATCCTTTCTCAGCCTGCGACCTGACGGTCATGGACAGGTTTGTGAGCGAGGATCATCCGCCGAATTTTGAGCCCATAACCGCCGGCGAGTATCTCGATCAGAGACTGCGAGAGATCGGGCTGAAGGGGTGATGTAGCTGATGTCGGATATCCGATCGATACCCGAGGTTGCCGGGCTGGATTCATCCGGAGGAGTGGTCCGTCTCTCGCCGGAGCTGGATGTGCCGCTCACCGAGCGAGTGCGAGACCTGATCGATTGCCCGGAGTTTCGCCGTCTCTCGGGAATTCCGCAGCTCGGGCTCGTCTCCCTTGTCTACCCGGCCGCTACTCACAGCCGCTTTGAGCATTCGCTCGGGGTCTATCGCCTGGGGCTGTTGTTTCTCAGGCACCTTTCGCACAATGACCGTTTCGCTGGAACGATCAGCAGGGAGCAGGCGGAGCTCTTTATCGTCTCCGCCTTGCTGCACGATATCGGTCACTGGCCATTCTGTCATCCGATCGAGGATATCAGGCTGGATGGTGTCCCGCGGCACGAGGAGTTCGCGGCGAGCTTTCTCCTCGATGGAGAGCTCGGCAATTGTCTCGAGAAGGACTGGGGAATCAAGCCCCAGGCCGTCCTGGCTCTTCTTTCGGGGGAGGCCTCCAACCCTGCGGAGCGCGTTCTCTCCAGCATGCTCTCGGGGCCGATCGACATCGACAAGCTCGATTACCTGATGCGTGACAGCTTTCACGCCGGTGTTCCCTACGGGCGCAACTACGACCAGGGCCGCCTGATCGGCAGCCTGTGCCTGAACGAGGCAGGGGATGGACTCGCCATCACGCAGAAGGGCAAGACGGCAGCCGAGATGATGGTCTTTGCGCGCTACGTGATGTTCAGCGAGGTTTACTGGCATCACGGGGTTCGCGCCGCCACGGCCATGCTGCAGCGGGCCTTCTACCTGTTGCACCGTGACATCGCCCGGGACGAGGTCTTCCGCCTCTCCCAGGATGGGATGGTGACCCAGATGCGCAACGTGGCCAGGCAGCCCGAAGCGCGGGATCTTCTCGACGGTCTCTTCGGGCATCGCCGGGTACTCTACAAGCGGTTGGCCCAGTTCAGCTTTTATGAGAGACCGGAGGTTTACGAGCAGGTGGCCCGGCGCTCTTACGACTGGCTCGTGGGTTGTTCCGAGGAGCTCGCGCGGCTGCTCAGCGGCCGGATCGGCTCGGAGGTCGGCGGCCACGAGGTGCTCATCGACGCGCCTCCGGTCGAGAAGGAGGTCGAGTTCAAGATCGACGTATTCGATCATAAGAGAGAAACTTACCGGCCGCTAGAGGAAGTCTCGCCGGTGGTTCGCACCCTGGCGCACGAGCAATTTGACGATTTCGTCAAGAGGGTCAGGGTGTTTATTCATCCGCGTCACTCGCGGGCCTGCAGAGAGCTGGCGGATCTTTCTGAGCTGCTGCTGGAGGCCGCGGCCGGAGCGGACTCCCGCTCGGAAGACCCGGTGGCGCAGGGGAGGTAGGAGTTATGGAACAGAAGCTCATCAGTTTGCTTGGATTGTTCGTGATGATGGGGCTTGCCTGGCTGATGAGCTCCAATCGAAGCAAGGTATCGCTTCGGGTGATCGTCGGTGGATTGTTGCTCCAGTTTTTTTTCGCCTTCCTGATCCTCGGCACCGATCCAGGAAGAGAGTTCTTCCAGTTTCTCGGCGACACCTTCAAGAAGCTGCTGGGCTGCGTGGACCAGGGGACGGAGTTCCTCTTCGGTGGACTTGTTAATGGCGAGAGAGGTCTCATCGCCCTGAAGATCCTGCCGACAATCATCTTCTTTTCCGCCTTCATGTCGATTCTCTACCATCTCGGGGTGGTCCAGATCGTGATCCGTTCCATGGCCTGGGCCATGCAGAAGACCCTGCGTACCTCGGGAGCCGAGAGCCTCTCGGCCGCAGCCAATATCTTTGTCGGGCAGACTGAAGCTCCGCTCGTGATCAAGCCCTATGTTGCTACGATGACCAATTCGGAGCTCATGGCGGTGATGGTCGGGGGGTTCGCCACCGTGGCCGGCGGAGTGCTCGCCTTTTACGTCTCGCTGGGGATCGATGCCGGCCACCTGCTTGTCGCCTCGATCATCTCCGCGCCCGCGGCCCTGCTCATCGCCAAGCTCCTGCAGCCGGAGGTGGATGCACCCGTGACCTCCTGGTCCGGACCGGCCGATGTCGATGCGGATGGGAAGGCTGAAAATGGGTCGAGTGGGGGTGAGCCGGCCGAGTCTCCGGACCAGGCTGTGAACATCATCGATGCCGTTGCCAGGGGCACGGTTACCGGCGTCAAGCTCGCGATCAACGTTGGCGCGATGCTGATTGTTTTTATCGCGCTGATCGCTGTCGTCAATGGTCTCCTGGGCTGGATGGGTGGTCACTTTGGCTACGAGCTGAGCCTTGAAAAGATCTTCGGCTACCTGTTCTGGCCCTTCGCCTGGCTTATGGGTGTGGAGACGGCTGATTGCTCCAAGGTGGGACAACTGCTTGGCATCAAGATGGTGACCAACGAGGCGGTGGCCTATATCAAGATGCATGACTGGCTGAAGGCTGGCGGAGAGCTGGCGATCAGCGAGCGTTCCAGGATCATCGCCACCTACGCCCTCTGCGGCTTCGCCAATTTCGCCAGCATTGGAATCCAGCTTGGTGGAATCGGCCCCCTGGCCCCGGAGCGCCAGGGAGACCTTGCCCGGCTCGGTTTCAAGGCTATGCTCGGCGGTACGCTGGCGGCCTTCATGACCGCCTGCATCGCGGGGATCCTTCTCTGAGCCGCCGCCTATTTGGAATACCTGGAGATCTCGCGGCGGATCTCGCGTTCGCTGTCGCGTTTGCGCTTGGCGGCGCGCTTGTCGTGGGCGTGCTTTCCCTTGCAGATCCCCAGCATGACCTTGGCAATGCCGCGCTTGTTGAAGTAGACCTTCAGGGGAATGAGGGTCTGGCCCTTGATCGACACGGCCTTGTAGAGCTTGCGGATCTCCCGTTTGTGCAGCAGCAGCTTCCGGCGCCTGGTCGCCTCGTGGCCGAACATGCGCGCGTTCTTGTACTCGGAGATATGGAGTCCCTGGATGAAGGCCTCTCCGTTTTCGATGCGGGCGTAGCTCTCGGCGAAGCTGAGGTTTCCCTCGCGTAGCGATTTAACCTCCGAGCCGATGAGAACGATGCCCGCCTCGATCTTGTCGAGTACGTGGTAGTCGTGGTAGGCGCGCCGGTTCTTGAATTCTTTTGGGGTAGCCATTGGAAGGTAGTTTCTTTCCGCGGGAGCCGTCCATCAAGGGGCGATCTGCAGGAACTCTTCAGCGCCTGGGCTTGTAGCGGTCAGCGGCCTCGCTCCAGGCCTCGGCCACTTCCCTGTCGAGGAGATGGCTCGGGCGGACGTTCCGCAGCGCGCCCAGCATGATTTGGCGCAGTCCGGGATTGTTTTTTTCGAGTTCGGTGAGCAGCTCGGCGACCTCTACTCGCTTGAGGTTGTCCTGGGAGCCGCAGAGATTACAGGGGATGATGGGGTAGCCCCTCGAGAGCGAGTGGCGCTCGATGTCCTTTTCTGAGCATTCGATGAGCGGGCGGATGACCTCGAAGCGTTTGTCCTGGGTCCTGTAGCTCGCCGGCATGGCCTGCAGACGGCCGGCGTAGAAGAGATTGAGCAGCAGCGTCTCGAGGGCATCGTCGCGATGGTGGCCGAGGGCGAGCTTGTTGCAGCCTGTACGCTCGGCCGCTGTGTAGAGAATCCCGCGCCGGAGCCGCGAGCAGGGTCCGCAATAGGTGGCGTTGTCGTCTCCTTCCGTCAGCTCGATAACGGTAGAGTAGGTGTCTTCGGAGATGATCTCGTAAGGCGCGTCAAATGCTTCGAGCCAGGCGGCCAGCTCGGCGCCGTCGTAGCCGGGCTGCTGTTGGTCAAGGTGGACGGCGACCAGCTCATAATGAACAGGCGACTTGCGCTGGGCGGCCTGGAGGAGATCGAGGAGCGTATAGCTGTCCTTACCGCCGGAGACGGCGACCAGGATCCTGTCTCCCTCCTCGATCAGCCCGTAGGCGCCGATGGTGCGCAGCATGGTTTTCGAAAGTCTCGCGCGGATTTTTTCGGGGGTCTCAACCGGGCTCTCCTTCGCCGGGGCCTCCGCGGCGCCGAGAACGGGCAATTCGAGCAGGCGGTCTTCGGATGGGGATTTGGGGTCGCTCATGGTTATTTCCCGCTCTGGCCGGGGAAAAGCTCTGAGAGCTTCAGCTCAAAAAGCAGGGGAGTGTAGAGGGCGTAGGGGCCGACGGCTTTCTTTTCGCCACGCCGCCGGTAGTTGCCCTTGACCGAGTCGGGGTCGTTGATGATCCACAGGCGCTCTCCTTTTTGATCGATGGCGAGCCCTTCGGGCGAGACCCAGTGGATGCGGTTTCCTGCCGGGTCGCGAAGGTCGAGGTCAAGCCACCGGGTTACCCGGGCTGACTCGAGGTCGATCAGGAGTATTCGTTCCTGGTCGCGGGCAAGGGCCAGGAGCCAGGCACGCTTGTCTCTGCGCAGGAACTGGATGTCGTTGATGTTGAGGAGAGATTTTTTCTTGTCTTTGCGCCTGCTGACGTCACCGAAGGAGATTTTGAGATCCCTCGCGGTGATGGATTCGCTGGCCGCGAGATCGGCGAGGGATAGCTCGAGAATGCGGGGAAGATCGTCGTCGGCCCTCTCGAAGGCCAGGTAGGCTTTCCCGGGAGTGTCGGCGAGGGCAATTCCCTCGAGGCGAAAGTTCCTGTCGTTCTGCCAGGGTCTGAGCGTCTTCGGGAAGCGGATCTCGACCAGGGCTTCGAGCTTCACCGTTGGCTTTTTCATGGGCCCAGCCAGGCTGAGAACGCTGATCCAGGGAACCTTGTCCTCGGTGACCCCGTAGAGCTTGCGGCCTCCGGGGATGGCGGCCAGGCCCTCGAAATCGGAGTTCGGTATCGAGCGATAGGTTTTGAAGTGCCGGTTTTCTCCAGGCTTTTCGTCCGGGGGAGTGATCTTCACAGGAGGGCCGATGAGCCGCCCCGACACCGGGTCGATGTTGAAGAGATGCCCGGGGTACTGGCTGCGCTGGTCGCCCGCGGAAAGAAGTGAGGATCCTCTCCAGAGGAGGGCCGATGGCTGCAGCCCGCGTCGGAAGGAATCAGGTCCGATGGCTGTTCCGGTTGAGTCGAGAACCCACTTTCCCCGCAGCTCGAGCGGCGCGGTGTCCCCGGTCAGCGAACCCGGGAGACTGCCGAGAGCCATCGCCAGGGCGAGGAAGACTGTGGTGAGCAAGGGTGTTTTCATTCCGGATCTATTTGCCGAGCCTGAAGAGTTTTCAACGCGGCGACAATTGTCGTTGAACATTTGACGGACCGCAAGGCATCATGCCCGGTCGAGTCGAAACTGTGAATAAGGGATGGAACCATGAGCGAAATACCTATAGACCTGCGCTACGAGCCTGTCATGCCGGCGGATCGAACTCCCGGGATCGGTTGTATCGGCGCCGGCTTCATCATGGCGGACTGTCACCTGGTCGCCTACCGGAACGCCGGCTTCAATCCAGTTGCCATCGCCAATCGAACCCTCTCACGGGCCGAGGAGGCGGCCGAGCGCCACGGCATAGATAAAGTATACGAGGACTATGAGGAATTGCTCGCCGATCCGGCTGTAGAGGTGGTCGACATCGCCCTGCCGCCTGATCTGCAGCGCGGCGTGGTGGACCGGATCTGTGAAGGCTACGCCGGGAAAATTCGCGGCATCCTGGCGCAGAAGCCCCTGGCCATGACCTACGAGGATGCCCGGCACATCGTCGAGGCCTGCTCCGCCGCAGGCATCACCCTGGCGGTCAACCAGAACATGCGCTACGACCAGTCCATCCGCGCCCTCAAGGATCTGCTCGGCCGCGGCCTGCTGGGCGAGCCTGTCCTGGCGACCATCGACATGCGGGCGATTCCGCATTGGTCGGACTGGGCGGTGCCCTACGGCAAGCTCTCCTATTACATCATGAGTATTCACCACATCGATACCTTCCGGTACCTCTTTGGCAATCCGGAGAGAGTGCTCGCGAGCAGCCGACCGGATCCACGCACCGAGTTTCCTCACCAGGATGGCATCAACATGTACATCTTCGAGTACGCGAGCGGCCTGCGCTGTACCAGCCTCGACGATGTCTGGACCGGTCCCTGCCGGGAGGGCTCCGGCGGCGATATCTACATCAACTGGAGGGTCGAGGGTACCGATGGGATCGCGGAAGGGTCGATCGGTTGGCCGAGCTATCCCGAGGCCGTTCCCAGCACCCTGCGTTATACCTGCAAGGAGGGCGGCGAGACCTGGGTTGAGCCGAAGTGGGACAAGGTCTGGTTCCCCGATGCCTTCGAGGGAACCATGGCGCAGTTGCTCGTGGCTCTGGAGACCGGTGAGAAGCCGGAGATCGATGGTGAGGACAACCTCGACACGGTTGCCCTCGTGGAGGCCTGCTACCGCGGGGCCACGGAACACAGGATCTTTACGATAGATGAGATACGGTCCGCTTGACGGCGGAACTGGATAATTGATAAGAAGAGGGGCTGCCGCGCGGCGGCGGACTTCGAAATACGAAAACGAATTCGAGAGGAATAAGGAAAACATGAAACTCGGAATGATCAACTCCGCCTGGGAGCAGCATGGTATTGACCTTCTCAGCGGCCTCGAACGCACCAAGGAGATCGGCTTCGACTGCGTCGATATCTTCCAGGATCCCCTCGATCCCGGAGCCGATGAGCGTATCACCGCCATCAAGGCCAAATGCGATGAGCTCGAGCTGCCGATCATCAGCGTGGTCGGCGTCAGCGTAGGGTTGATTGACTTCAATCCGAGCGTCCAGGAGTTTCATCTCGACCGCTGCAAGAGGTATCTCGATATGGCCCAGCAGCTGGGCGCGAAGAACTACCTGCTGGTGATTGGGGAATATATCTGGCAGAAGGAGGTCATTCCTCCTGCGGAGCAATGGAAGTGGGGAGTCGAGCATCTCAAGACCCTGGGCGAATACGCCGCCGAACGCGATCTGGAGATTGTTCTCGAGCTCGAACCGTTCGATATGGCTCTCGTCAACAATCTCAGCGAGATGGGAAGGTTCCTTGCCGACGTTGACGTTCCCGCGGTGAAGGCCAACATCGATATCAGCCATATGCTGCTGTCGGACTCGAAGCCAGAGGAGCTCGCGAGCCTGCGCGGGCGGGCGGGGCACGTGCATATTTCCGACTGCGATGGAAAGGTGCACGGAGATTTTCCTCCCGGTGACGGAGTGGTCGATTTCCCACCCTACCTGCAGGCGATCAAGGATCTCGATTTCGATGGAGCCATCAGCCTCGAGCTGGAGTATTCGCCCGAGCCCGAGAAGATTGTCGAATGGGTGACCAAGGCCTACGATGCGACCGATAAGCTCATGCGGGAGATTGACCTGAGGGGCTGAGGGACAAGGCGGCTGTCAGCCTAGAGCTTCGCGGACCGGGGTGATTCCGACTCGCGAGACCGCCAGCAGGACGGTCGACAGCAGCGAGCAGGCCACGGTCTCGTCAATCCCGGCGCGTAGGGCGATCGGTCCCGCGAGGGAGGCGATGTAGAGTGAGAGGTTTGTTGCCGAGGCCGCGCTGGCCCTTCCCCTGGGTCTCTCTTCGGGAGTTTCCAGGGATGGCTCGGATTGTTTCAGTCCAAGCTCTATCGGCTCGAAGAGGTCGGCGGCCAGGTTCTCACTCACCTCGTCGAGCTGCCTTGCGAAGGCTTCGAGGCGGGGCCCGGGATCTGCCTCGAAGTAATACCGTGCCGAGTTGTAGTGGGCATTGGGACCGGAGAGCAGCAGGCGCTCCGCATCAACCAGCCGGGCATGCTCCTCGCTGTCGAGAGCCTTCTCATGGTAGGCCTTCAGGATCCAGTCCTTCAGGGGCTCCTCATCGAGGTTGAGAGCCTCACGCTCTCCATCGGAAGGAAGGCTCATACTCCCTCTCGATTGCACCGGATCATGTAGGAGTTGGACCTGTCCGTCGAGGGAGTGTAGCCGTCAAGGGGAAGGATGTGGGTGTGGATCGCGTCGAGGAGCCAGCTCTCGGTCGGGAAGAAGAGATCTTCCTGCTCAGCCGAGGGAGTGATCCAGTTCCGCGCTCCGACGATGGCCACTGGCGCGTCGAGATGGTCGAAGGCCATCTGCTGGATGTTGGCCGCCAGGGTGTTCAGGTAGCTTCCTCGCTCGCAGGCATCGGAGGCGAGCAGGATTCGGCCGGTCTTGCGCACCGAATCGAGCACCAGGCTGTAATCGAAGGGGACCAGGCTGCGGGCATCGATGATCTCGGCGGACAGGCCGTGGTCAGCTTCGAGCTGCCGCGCCGCCTCCACGGCCTTGTAGAGGGTGGCTCCGACGGTGAGGATCGTCAGGTCGTCACCGTCGCGTTTGATGTCGGGCTGGCCGATGGGGATCTTGTAATACTCCGAGGGAACCTCCTCGCGGAACTGTTCGGTCGCGCCGTAGACGCGCTGGCTCTCGAAGAAGATGACCGGATCGTTGCCGCTGAGGGCTGAGGCCATGAGCCCCTTGGCATCGTAGGGGGTGACCGGGAAGCAGACCTTGAGTCCCGGGATATGCGAGACCAGGGCGCTCCAGTCCTGCGAGTGCTGGGCGCCGTACTTGCTGCCGACCGAGACCCGTACGACCACGGGCATCTGGATCTCACCTCCGGACATGCCCTGCCACTTGGCGAGCTGGTTGAAGATCTCGTCCCCGGCGCGGCCGAGGAAGTCGCAATACATGAGCTCTACCAGGGCCCGCCCGCCTTCCATGCCGTAGCCGACTGCGGTTCCGGCGATGGCTGCTTCGGAGATCGGTGAGTTGAAGAGACGATGGTAGGGGAGGGATTCGGTCATTCCGCGGTAGACCGCGAAGGCTCCGTCCCAGTCCCTGTTTTCCTCGCCGTAGGCTATCAGCCGGTGGTCATTGTAGAAATGATGGATGATCGGCTCAAAGAGCGCGTCCCGGTAGGAGATCGCCTTTCCTTCAGGCAGTGCCGCCCCGGTTTCCGGATCGATGCCGGCGCGGCTCTTCTGGGCCAGCGCCGCCACGCGGCTGTTTTCCTCCAGCGGCTTGAGGACATCGCCCTCCCTGATCCCCGGCAGGTCCTCTTCATCCTGGTGGCAGAACATGAAGCGGGCTATCGGCTCACCGCCGAGGCGGGGAGAGATCTCCAGGTCGGTGGCAAGCTGGTAGGCCTTGAGGATTTTCTCCCGGGCGTGCTTTTCACAGCCGGCGAGTTCATCATCGCTGGCCGCGGAGCTCTCGAGAAGCTGCTTTCCGAACTCCTTGATCGGATCGATGTTCCTCCACATCTCGATCTCTTCACGCTCCCTGTAGGCGCTCGCATCGCTTGGCGAATGTCCGCTCTGGCGATAGGCGATGACCTCGAGCAGCACGGGGCCTTCACCGTTTTTGATGACCTCCATCTTGCGGCGGAAGGCATCGATGACGGCCAGGGGGTTGTTTCCGTCGATGGTCTCGGCGTGAAGATTGAACCGGTTGACCCCGGCTCCGAGGCAGGCCAGGCGTTCGAAGCCCATGGTCTCTCCCCTGGTCTGGCCGCCCATGCCGTAGAAATTATTCATGAAGCTGAAGATCACCGGCAGGCCGCCCTGGTAGGGCTCCGGCCAGAGGTTCCAGAGCTGCCCCATGGTGGCGAAATTCATCGCCTCCCAGACGGGTCCGCAGCCGCTGGAGGCGTCGCCGATATTGGCCACGGCGATTCCGTTGTCGCGCTGCAGGCGCATGAACATGGAGGAGCCAACGGCGATATCCGCGCTTCCGCCGACAATGGCGTTGTTGGGATACGTGCCAAAGGGCAGGAAGAAGGCGTGCATCGAGCCGCCAAGGCCGCGGTTGAAGCCCGTGGCTCGTCCGAAAATTTCAGCGAGCAGGCCGAAGAGGAGAAACTCCTCTCCTTTTTCCTTCTGGTCCTCGCTGGCCTCGCTTTCGAGAGCCTTCCAGATCTCCCCATCGAGAGAGCCCTCGATGATCTCCCCGAGCTCATCCCCGGAGAGCTTATGGATCGCGCTCAGGCCCTTGGCGAGAAATTCTCCATGGCTGCGATGGCTTCCGAAGATGTGATCAGTCGCTCCCAGCAGGAAGGACTGTCCAACGGCGGCCGCCTCCTGCCCGATCGAGAGGTGCGCGGGTCCCTTGTGGTCGTACTCGATTCCCTGGTAGCTCCCCATTTTCTTCACCTGGTCGAGCATCGTCTCGAATTCACGGATGATGACCATGTCCCTGTAGATCAGGAGGGCTTCTTCGTTGCTTATCTTTCCATCGGCGATTTCGCCAGCCAGATTTCCGGAATAGGAATTAGCGGGGATCTCCCCGATGTCGGTTGTCGAAGAACGACGAACCTCTTCGGGATTTACTATCAGGTGCTTGACCATCTCGAGTTTGTTCTTTTTCTGTTGAGCCGGATTTTTAGCAAACGGGTGAGTCTATTAGAGTGCCGGGTAAAAGACAAGTCCGGGCGTTTCGGAAGAAGGTCAGCGCTCCCGCGGTTGGAGCGTCTGGGGCTCCACTCGCTGCCCATCTGCGTAGAGCAGTCTTCCCGGCATTTTTTCCGCCGTTCCCCCGCTTCCAACAGCCCTTAGATTGACGCTGATGGAGTCAATCTTCTTCTCTCCAATGCGGGCGAGAATTTCGGGGACGGCAATGGAAAGCGTTTTCGTGCGGGTCCATTTAATGAGCCCGGCTTCCTCTTTGAAGCAATCGAGCGGCAGGTAGGTAGAGTTGACTTGCAGGTCGCCCTGGATGCCGGCCAGGGGCTTTGGGAAGGAGATCTCCAGCTTCAGGCCGTCGGGACGCTCGACATATCTCGTCTCGACCCGCCCATCTCTGAGGAAGAAGTCCTGGATGGGAGGGTAGACCGCCCTTGCGAGAAAGGGAGTCTGTCCGAGGAACAGGAGGATCGAGAAGGGGAAGGCCACCCATGCCAGGGGATGGATGTCTTCGCCTCCCCGTCCCCGCTGTTTTTCAACGAGTTGCCAGAGCAGGGAGGCGGCCAGGGTCATGGCTGCGGAGATACCCAGGTCTTTGAAGGAGGTGCCATTGACAAGCCCGGCCAGCCACAGGCAGCTCACCACGAGCCCGGCAAATCCCAGGAGGCAGAGCGCGGCCAGGGGTACGATGTTAGCGGGCAGGTTTTTTGAGGCTACAGGCGCGGGAGCCTGTGGTTCGGATGGTGAATCGATCATGCCCGCATTCTAACTCTTGCGGGCGTGAAGGAGAAAGACCTCCTGGGAAGGAGCCTTTCTCAGTCCGAGAGCCACTTCATCTGCCAGCGGCCTTCGACCGCTTCATCTTCGAGGTGACTTTTCGCCAGGAAGTTTTTCCCGTCGATGCGCTCTTCGCTGAGCACCTTGCCGACAAGGTAGAACTGGAAGCTGTCATCGCGCCCCCTGATCACGATCTCGTCGTTGCCCTTGGTTATCTTTCCATACATGGGAGCCAGGGAGCTTTGATCTTTCGAGGAGATGCCTCCCGTTGAGTAGCTGCGTACTCCCTTGATCTCGACCACCTCGGCCTCCTCCTGCTTGGCCCACTCGATTTTCAGATCGACATGATGGTAGGCGGCCCGGTTGGATTCGAAGTATTTATCCATCGACTCGCGCGTTCGGCTGTCGAGAGCTTCGAAAGAGAGCTTCCAGGTTCCCTCACGCAGGGAGTTGCCGCTGCAACCGGAGACCAGGGCGCTGAGAACGAGGACGGCTGTTGTGATGTGTATGTGTTTCATTAGATTCCTCCACAGGTTCTATTATCGGGAACCGTTCGCGTAAAACTGGAGTTTTCCTGCATCGTCTTGCCATGAATTAAGTTCCTCTAACGGGGGTATTTCGCGAAAAAACACCTATTACCGGTGCTTCGGGGATGAAGGGGGTCCAATTCGAGCGAGAATGTGAGTTGGCGGGCTTTCTTTGATTTCTTGCACAGGCCTCGGGTGGGTGCGAGAATCCGCCCGCCGGATTGAATTTTCACGGCAGCCGAGGCGCAAATGACAGATCTTCAAAAACGAATGGAGCTGGCTCTCGAGGCGGCGAAGAAAGCCGGCGAGCTGACGCTTGAATATTTCCAGAAGGGAATCGAGGTCGAGCTCAAGGCGGACCAGAGCCCTGTTACCGAGGCCGACAGAAATTCCGAGGCTCTGCTGATCGAGTTGCTCTCGAAGGAGTTCCCCAATGACGCGTTTCTTGGCGAGGAATCCGGAGAGAGACCCGGTAGCTCGGGATACCGGTGGGTGCTCGATCCGATTGATGGAACGAGATCGTTTGTACAGGGGGTGCCGCTCTACGGCGTCCTGGTGGGGCTGGAAGATCCGGCTGGCGAGGCTATCCTTGGGGTTATCAACATGCCCGGTCTCGATGAGACGCTGGTGGCTGCCGTCGGAGAGGGTTGCTATCACAACGGGTCGCGCACCGATGGCACGCGGGCGAACGTCTCCACTGTCTCCGAGCTCTCGAGCGCCTGCGTAACCTACACCGGCTTTGAGACCTTTCGCCAGTCAGGTTCGCTCGGAGTTCACAGCCTGCTCGGTGACCAGGTAAAGGTTCTGCGCAGCTGGGGAGATTGCTATGGGCACCTGCTTGTTGCCACGGGCCGGGCCGAGGTCATGCTCGACCCCGTGCTCAGCCTCTGGGACATTGTGCCGTTGAAACCCATCGTCGAGGAGGCAGGGGGGGTCTTCACCGATTGGCAGGGCAGCGGCGGCAGCGGCGGCAGCAGCGGCATCAGCACCAACAGCGCCCTGGCTGAAGAGGTGCGCGCCATCATCCGCGCCGCCGGAGGCGAGAATACGGACTCTCCGAATTGAGCTTCGTGTTCTTCTGCTGGAGTGTGGTGGTTCTCATTTTCTGGGCAGCCCTCTGTCTCGATCCCCGCCGTCGCTGGCCGGGGCGGCTGACCTTGCCGGAGACGCCTTCGTCGGCTGAGGGAACTGAGGAAGGCTCGGATCTTGCCGTGGTGATTCCCGCCCGCAACGAAGAGGAAACGCTGGGGGAGACGCTTCCGGCTCTCCTCGAACAATCAGCGGATTACGCCAGGCTGGTGCTGGTGAATGACCGTTCCGATGATGGGACGGGGGAGCTGGCCCGCAAGCTGCTGGCGGAGAGCGCGGCCAGTGAGACCTCGGAGGTCCTGGAGGGGGGTGATCCTCCGCCGGGATGGTCAGGAAAGATCTACGCGGCCTCCACAGCTGTCAAGGAGCTCGTCGAGGCGCCTGGAGGTGACGCGATCCGCTGGTTTCTCTTCACCGATGCCGACATTCTCCATCCTGCGAATTCGATCAGGGCGCTTCGGCGGATCGCAGCCGAACAGTCGAAGAGCCTCGTGTCGGTTATGGTCCGGCTGAATACCGAGAGCTCGTGGGAGAAACTGCTGGTTCCGGCCTTTGTCTGGTTTTTTCATCTCCTCTATCCTTTCAGGTCGGTGGGGAAGGATTCTTCGCGTGTGGCAGCCGCAGCGGGCGGCTGTATCCTGGTCTCGAGGGAGTACCTGGAGAAGATCGGCGGACTGGAGTCGATCGGAAAGGAGATCATCGATGACGTTCGTCTCGCTGCCAGGGTCAAGGCCGCCGGCGGCGGCCTCTGGCTCGGGTTTTCCAGGACCATGGTCTCGTTGAGAAGCTCTACGCGACTGGGGGAAATCTCGGAGATGGTGACCCGGACCGCCTTTGACCAGCTGGGCTACAGGTATTGGCTGCTCCTGTTGACCCTGGCCGGTCTGTTCGCCTTCTTCATCTCTCCGCCGCTGTTGTGTGCCGCGGCGCTGATGCTGGATGAGCCCCTGACGGGATTGGCCGCGGCGCTGGCAATGTCCCTGCAAACTGTGAAATACTGGCCGGCGGTGAGCCATTACGGTCTGCCTCCGCGCTACGCGTTGAGCCTCCCCTTGGCAAGCTGCTTCTATCTGTGGATGACCTCTCTCTCTGGCTGGAATCATCTTCTCGGCCATGGAGAGACCTGGCGGGGAAGAACCCTCGGGGCCGAGTGAACACTGAGCGCAAAGGAACAAAAAATGTTTATCAAGCGACTGGACGACTGTGTCGAGATTGTTGCCAACGATGGCTGCCGTCTGAAGGAGATCCTGCACAGTGACCGTGATGATGTCGAGCTGCCCTATTCCCTGGCCTATGCCCGGGTCGAGGCCGGCAAGGGGACGCATCCCCACAAGCTGGCGGCCCAGGATGAGGTGTATACGATTCTCAGCGGCGCCGGGGTCATGCACATTGGAGAGGAGACGGAAGAGGTGGGAGCCGGTGATACCATCGTGATTCCGGCTGGGGCCGAGCAGTGGATCGAGAACACCTCGGAGGGAGAGCTCGTGTTCACCGCCCTGGTGAGTCCTCCCTGGCGTGAAGAGGATGATCTTCTTACCTGAGCCTCGTCGGCGGCGCGGAAAAACTAAGCCTGACGGGCGTATGCGCTGGGTGTTAGGATGCAAGGTAATGAAACGCAGCGGGAAGGAATCCAAGGCGGCTCTCAACAGGGACGCGGCCTGCCTCGTTGAGGATGGGCGCGTGCCGTTGGCGGCGCGCATGCGTCCCCGCACCCTGGACGAGTTCATCGGGCAGCCCCATATCCTGGGAGAGGGCAAGTTGCTCAGGAGGGCGATCGAGGCCGACAGGGTGACCTCGGTCATTTTCTGGGGGCCGCCCGGCACGGGCAAGACGACGCTTGCAAGGGTCATCGCCAACGCAACCCGGTCTAAGTTCGAGACCATCAATGCGGTTCTTGCCGGGGTGAAAGATATCCGCGAGGTTGTCGCTCGGGCCGCCGAGAGGCTGAAGGAACACAGCTTCGAAGATTCTCAGCGAACCATTCTTTTTGTCGACGAGGTGCATCGCTTCAACAAGGCCCAGCAGGATGCCCTGCTGCCGCACGTGGAGAACGGAACGATCACCTTCATCGGCGCGACAACTGAGAATCCTTATTTCTCGGTGATCAAGGCCCTGGTGAGCCGCTCGAGAATTTTCGAGCTTCGCTCCCTTGCCGACGAGGAACTTCGGGAGATCCTGGTGGCGGCGCTCAATGACGAGGAGAGGGGCTTCGGCGGGCTGCAGCACGAGGTGACGGATGAGGCTCTCGATCACATCGTTCAGCTGGCCTCCGGAGATGCCCGCAATTCTCTGAACGCGCTGGAGCTGGCGTTGGTGACGACACCGCCCGGAAAGGATGGCGTGGCCGTGGTCGACCTCGCTGTCGCCGAGGAGTCCATCCAGCAGCGGGCGCTGCTCTACGATAAGGATGGAGACATTCACTACGATATGATCAGCGCCTTCATCAAGAGCCTGCGCGGCTCTGATCCGGATGCGGCCCTCTACTGGATGGCCCGGATGATTCGCGCCGGCGAGGATCCTCTCTTCCTTGCGCGCCGCATGGTCATTTTCGCGAGCGAAGATGTCGGGATGGCGGACCCGCTGGCGCTGGTCGTGGCCAACAACGCCGCGGAGGCCACCCGCTTCGTCGGTCTTCCGGAGTGCCAGTTCAGCCTCTCCCAGGCCTGTATCCATCTTGCCACGGCGCCCAAATCCAATTCGACGATGGCGTATTACGAGGCTGTCGCAGCCGTCAACAGCGGAGCGGATGACGAGGTTCCTAACCATTTGAAGGATTCATCCCGCGACAAGGAAGGTCTCGGGCACGGCAAGGGCTACAAATACCCGCACGCCTTCCGGGAGCATTGGGTGGCCCAGCAATACCTGCCCAATGGCCTGCAGGGCAATTACTTCTACAAGCCGGGTGACCAGGGTTTTGAAAAGAAAGTCGCGGATCGAATAGAGTGGCTGCGCAAGGAACAGGAAGAGGGTCTTGGCAAGGGCGGGGCCGAGCCTCAGGGGGAAAAGAGCTGAAGATGAAAAGGCGTGGGATATGTTGATCAGAAAGGCCGCGGTTATCGGTGCCGGCACGATGGGGTGTGGGATCGCCACCCACCTGGCGAATGCCGGGGTACCCTGCCTGCTGCTGGATATCGTTCCCGAGGGCGAGGGAGAGCGCTCCCGGATCGCATCGGATGCGATTGGCCGGGCTCTCAAGTCACGGCCGCCCTCCTTCATGGACCCTTCGGATTCGTCGCTCCTGAGCGCGGGTAATATCGAGGATGATCTCGAGGAGTTGGGAGAGTGCGACTGGATCATCGAGGCGGTTACCGAGGATCTCGATGTCAAGCGCGGCATCTACGAACGGATCGCTCCGCATCGCCGTGCGGGATCGATCATCTCATCGAATACATCGGGTATCTCCCTGGGGCTCCTGACAGAAGGTCTGGACGATGATTTTCGCAGCTCCTTCCTGGTGACCCATTTCTTCAACCCGCCGCGCTATATGTACCTGCTCGAGCTGGTTCGGGGACCGGATACCTCCGAGGAGATCTTCTCCGCCGTCAGGGAGTTCGCCGAGAAGCGCCTGGGCAAGGGCGTCGTCGAATGTAAGGACACTCCGAATTTCATAGCCAATCGAATCGGGGTTCTCTGCATGGGCGCCTCCTGCGTCTACCAGGAGGAGACGGGTCTGAGCATCGAGGAGATCGATGCGATCACTGGACCTGTTATTGGCCGGCCGAAGACAGCCACCTTCAAGCTTCATGACCTCGTGGGTCTCGATGTCGCCCTCATGGTGATGAAGAATGTCTACGACCTGGTCCCTGAGGACGAGAGCCGCGAGCTCTTTCGGGCTCCGGCCTTTTTCCAGCGGATGGTGGATGAGGGGAAGCTCGGAAGGAAGAGCGGAGGCGGCTTCTACCGGAAGGAGGGCAAGGAGATCCTTGTACTCGATCTGGAGTCCTTCGAATACCGGCAGGCGAAAGAGGTCAGCTTTCCTTCGCTTGACAGCGCGCGGGAGGCGAAGGAACTGCCGGCTAAGATTCAGGCCCTGGCAGGCGGCGAAGACAAGGCCTCGGCCTACGTCTGGAAGCTGCTGTCGGAGACCATGCTCTACAGCGCCAGGAGGGTTCCCGAGATTTGCGATGATATCCTGAGCGTGGACAGGGCGCTTCGCTGGGGTTTCAACTGGCAGCTGGGACCCTTTGAGCTCTGGGATGCCCTGGGCGTCAGGGCTACCGCCGACCGACTCGAGAAGGAAGGCCGGGAGATTCCCGCGCTTGTCGAAGAGCTGCTCCGCGGCGGCAACCACAGCTTTTATTCAACCGCCGGTGAGGGAGCGAAGATGCGCCCAACGGTTTTTGTTCCGGCAAGCCGCGAGCTGGAGATGATAGAGGACAGGCCGGGGGTCATCCTGCTGGACGATGTTCGCATGCGCAGCGAACCGCTGAGATCAAACCCAGCCGCGAGTGTTCTCGACCTTGGAGATGGAGTCCTCTGCGTCGAGTTTCACTCGAAGATGAACACGATCTCGGGTGAAACCCTGGAGATGATTCGCGAGGGAGTCGATGCTGTCGAACAGGAAGGCTGCGCGGGGCTGGTCATCGGTAACCAGGCTTCGAACTTCTCCGTTGGCGCCAATATCAAGGAGCTCGCGGCGGCTGCCGTAGAGAAGGACTGGAAGGCCATCGACAGGATGATTCGTGATTTTCACGAGACCGTGTTGAAGGTCAGGTATTCATCCATCCCGGTGGTGGGGGTGGTCCAGGGACTGGCTCTCGGGGGCGGCTGCGAGATACCGTTGGCCTGCGACGCGGTGCAGGCGGCGGCCGAGACCTATATCGGCCTGGTGGAATTGGGGGTGGGGTTGATCCCCGCCGGAGGCGGAACACGGGAGATGGCCTGCCGGGCTGCGGAGGCTGTCCCGCCCGGCTATCCCGTTGATTCATTCGGCTTCCTGATGCGGTATTTTGAAAACATCGCGATGGCGAAGACCTCCGGCAGCGCCGCGGAGGCCAGGCAATTGGGCTACCTCCGGCCGATAGATGGAATCAGTATGAACCGTGACAGGGCGCTGCTGGATGCGAAGACCAGGGTCCTGGCGATGGCGGCGCACGGGTATCGGCCTCCCGCGCCGCGGGAAAACGTAAAGGTCGCGGGAGAAGCCGGAATTGCAGAGCTGCGAATCCTGCTGAGCCAGTACGCCGGGGGAGGGTTTATCAGCGAGTACGATGAATTTCTCGCCGGGCGATTCGCCTACGCCCTCTGCGGCGGAAATATTGATGGGGAATTCCCGGTTAGCGAACAATACCTGCTCGAGCTCGAGCTCGAGGTGTTCCTGGGGCTGCTTGGCGAGCAGAAGACCATCGACAGGATCACCCATACGCTCAAGACGGGAAAGCCACTTCGGAATTGAACTCCATCACAGGGGAAACGGAAAAATGAAGGACGCGGTGATTGTCAGCGGAGCACGGACAGCCATGGGCAAGGGGCGAAAGGGTACCCTGCGCACGGTTCGTCCGGATGATCTCGGAGCCTGCGTGATCCGGGAGGCCGTCGCCAGGGCGGCCGGTCTCGAGCCCGCCGAGGTCGAAGATGTTCTGCTGGGCTGCGCTATCCCCGAGCAGGAGCAGGGCATGAACGTCGCCAGGATCTCCACTCTCAAGGCGGGACTTCCGGTGACGACCAGCGCGGCGACGATCAACCGCTTCTGCTCTTCGGGCCTCCAGACGATCTCCCAGGCCTTTGACCAGATACGCTGCGGACATTCGGACGTGGTTGTCGCCGGAGGCGTCGAGAGCATGAGCCGGGTGGCCATGTTCCAGCGCACCTACGCCAACCCCGGGTTCGCCAATGACTGGCCCGAGGTCTACATCGGGATGGGGCTGACCGCCGAGAACCTGGCCCGGAAGTACGGAATCTCTCGTGAGGAGGCCGATGAGTTCTCGGTGGAGAGCCATCGAAAGGCCCTGGCCGCCCTCGAGGGGGGGCGGTTCAACGAAGAGATCGTGCCCTATCGATTCTCGCTCAAGAAGCCGGGAGAGAATGGTTCGGTGGAGGAGACCGAGGTCGAGTTTCTGGTGGATGAGTGCCCCCGTCCAGGCACCAATCTGGATGGGCTCTCGAAGCTCAGGCCGGTTTTTTCCGCCGCGGGAACTGTCACCGCCGGGAATGCTTCACAGATGAGCGATGGGGCCGCGGCGGTGGTGGTGATGAGCGCCGCAAAAGCCGAGGAACTTGGTCTCCGGCCTCGCCTTGTCCTGCGATCCTACAACGTCTCGGGTGTTGCCCCGGAGATCATGGGGATCGGGCCGGTCGAGGCCGTTCCGCGGGCGCTCGAGCAGGCGGGCCTCACGCTCGATGACATGGACGTGATCGAGCTCAACGAGGCCTTCGCGGTCCAGGCCCTCAGCGTGATCAGGGAGCTGGATCTTCCGCTGGAGAAGGTTAATGTGAACGGCGGCGCCGTGGCTTTAGGGCATCCGCTTGGCTGCACCGGCGCGCGCATGACCTTGACGGCTCTTGGTGAGCTCGAGCGGCGGGAAGCGCGCTACGCTCTCGTGACGATGTGTATTGGCGGCGGCATGGGTGCCGCGGGCGTTTTCGAGCGGATTTGAGGCTTGAGCATGGAAGACGCCGGCAGGCCGAAGGACGACGGGTTTCGAGCGCTGGTCTGTGTCGATGGCGCCTCCACGGGCATCGAGCTGCGTTCGCCGCTCGAGCCCGGCCCGGGAGAGGCTCTCGTCTCCCTCAGAGTCTGTGGCCTCTGCGGTACAGATATTTTCAAGCTGGAGGCGGCCAGCCAGCCGCCCGGAACGGTTCTCGGTCACGAGGTGGTGGGCATGGTGGAGCGGTGCGGGGCTGGAGTGGAAGGCTTCAGCCCTGGCGACCGGGTCGTGGTGGCGCACCATGTTCCCTGCGGGGAGTGCGCCTATTGCCTGGCTGGCAGCGAGACGATGTGCGAAGAATTTCGTGAGAATCGGCTCTCGCCGGGAGGGTTCAGTGAAAAAATCATCGTGGCCGAGGCCGCTGTCCGTTCGGCGATGCGGGCCATTCCCGACTCTCTGAGTGATGACACGGCGGTCTTTCTCGAGCCCGCGGCCTGTGTTTTGAGAGGCATCTGGCGTTCCGGGATCAAGCCTGGAGGAGCTTCCGTTATTCTCGGCGGCGGCAGCATGGGGCTACTTCACCTGCTGGTGCTGAAGGCGGCGATTCCGGATGCCCTGGTGGGAGTGGTCGAGCCGCTGGAAGAGCGCAGGGAGCTGGCGCTGTCGCTTGGAGCAGACTTCTCTCGCGCCCCGGAGACCGCCTCCGACGCTGTCGCCGAGTTGACAGGCGGACTGGGAGCCGACGCCATCTTCGACACAGCCGGCGGTTCCGGCGCTCTCCTGGCGTGCCTGGAGCTTGGCAGGAGGGGCTCAACCGTTGTACTCTTCGCCCACGCCGGCGCTGGCGAGCAGGCGGGCTTTGAACTGGACCGCCTGTTCAAGGAGGAGCGCCGCCTCGTAGCCTCGTATTCCGGCGGAGTCAAGGAGCAGGACGCGGCCTGGGAGCTCATGCTCTCGGGCGCACTCGACCCTGCGGCCCTGGTGAGCGCGAGGGTTGGGCTGGAGGATTTCGGCCAGGCTCTCGAGCTGGTCCGGGATCGAAGGGCTCTGAAGGTACTCATCGAACCCTGAAGGGAAGCTTCCAATGGAACAATTGACCGCCTGGCTGACCGGGCCTGAATCGATCGAGTTTCGCGGAGGTCCCGTGCCTCAGCCGGGGCGGGGAGAGCTGCTCATCTCTGTCGGGGCGGCGGTGACCTGCGGGACGGACGTCAAGGTCTACAGGCGCGGAGGGCATCCGGAAATGCTGGAGGTTCCCTCGCCGTTCGGCCACGAACTGGCCGGAACCATCGTCTCTCCCGGCGAGGCGGTCGAGGGCTGGCGGGAGGGTGAGCGGGTCGTTATTTCCAACTCGGCATCCTGCGGTTCCTGTGATTTCTGCGCGCGCGGCAATGAGAACCTTTGCGTCGATCTCGTCTATCTCAATGGCGCCTTCTCGCGCTACCTTGTCGTTCCTGCCCGCTTCGTCGAGCGGGGCGTCTACCGGCTCCCGGATCACCTGGGCTTTGCCGAGGCGGCTCTCAGTGAACCCCTTGCCTGTGTCCTGCGGGGAATTG
The DNA here is from genome assembly GCA_913042995.1 of uncultured bacterium. Classification (GTDB taxonomy): domain Bacteria; phylum Planctomycetota; class UBA8108; order UBA8108; family UBA8108; genus UBA8108. Next base: position 29,541 of record CAJWMA010000002.1, read on the forward strand.
ACCAGCTGGCTCCGCTTTCCGCGGAGCGGGGTGTTCTCTATGGGGCTGGCCCCATAGGCCTGCTGTTCACGGCGGTGCTGGCGGAGCGGGGAGTCGAGGTTGTGGTCGCCGATCCGAATGAATCACGCCTCGAACTGGCCCGGAGCCTGGGCGCCTGCGACACCCTGGAGGTTGAGAGGGGCGTCTCCCAGGCGGAGCGGGTTCGAGCCAGGAGCCTGGGAGAGCACGGGTTTGATTTTTCCATCGATGCGACCGGGGTACCGGAGGGTTGGCTTGACGCCGTCGGTTCGGCGAGGCCCGGAGGCCGGGTGAGCCTCTTCGGGGGCTGCGCTCCCGGCACACGCCTCGAGCTCGATTCTCACCGTGTTCATTACGAGGAGTTGACGGTGATGGGCGCCTACCATCATCGGCCGGCTGATTTCAGCGCCGCTCTCGAGCTGCTGAGTTCAGGCCGGCTTGAAACGGATCTTCTGCTCTCATCTCAGCGTCCTCTCGAAGAGCTCGAGGACGCTCTGGGTGATATGCTCGCTCGCCGGGCAGTCAAGGTCGTCATTCGGCCTCACCCGGACAATTGACGCGGCAGGAGAACGTTATTATCGGAAATCCTCCCTTGCCGAGATGCGGGCAAATGGCTATTCTCCGTGTGTTCGCTAGGGGTGCCTCACCGGCGAGGCTGAGAACTGACCCTCGGAACCTGATCCGGATTGTACCGGCGTAGGAAAAGCGGATTCTGAAGTGAATTGGAATGAACCTGGAATATTCCGTACAGCAGAAGAGCTGAATTAAGTCGACTGTCTCCCGGTGGGTCGGCGGCTGAAAAAATTGAAAGGTGGTATTGGAGTGGTAAAGCGAATTCACGTGAACCCCGAGTGGTCTCTTCCTGAGCTGGGGAGTCATCCGTCGACCCAGCGCGAGGGAACGAGTCCCAGATCTTTCGCGATCAAGCCCGAGATAGGAGGGAAGCGAACCTTCTCCTCTCCCGATACGCCCGGCATGCCCGAGCCTTCCGGTATCGAGGCTACCGATTGGGAGAATGATAAGGGCCGCACGCCCGTTACCCAGCTGGAATCCGCGCGCGCGGGAATCATCACCGCGGAGATGAAGAGAGTCGCGGAGCGCGAGACGCATCTTACCGCTGAGCAGATCCGGGCCGAGATAGCGGCCGGACGAATGATCATTCCCGCCAACCGGGTCCATCTCCAGCACCAGCTCGACCCGATGTGCATCGGGCGGGCTTCGACTACCAAGATCAACGCCAATATGGGCGCCTCACCGGTCAGTTCGGGTACTGAGGAGGAGCTCGAGAAATTGCATTGGGCCGAGCGCTGGGGCGCCGACACCATCATGGACCTCTCAACCGGCGGCCAGATCGATGTGTGCCGCGAGACCTTTATCAAGAACTCGAGGACACCTATCGGTACGGTGCCGATCTACTCGATGATCATCGACCGAAAGCTCGAGGACCTGACCTACGATGTGATCCTGGAGAATCTCGAGCACCAGGCGAAGCAGGGGGTGGACTATTTCACTCTTCACGCCGGTGTACTCAAGGAACACCTGCCGCTGGTGAAGGACAGGCTGATTGGGATCGTGTCGCGCGGCGGGAGCCTGCTGGCCAAGTGGATGCTGATTCACAACAAGCAGAATCCGATGTACGACCTCTTCGAAGACATCTGCGATATCATGCGGGAGTACGATGTCTCCTTCAGCCTGGGGGATGGGCTGCGCCCCGGCGGCCTCGCCGATGCCAGCGACGCCGCCCAGCTGGCCGAGCTCGAAACCCTGGGCGAGCTGACCCAGCGGGCGTGGGCCAAGGGAGTGCAGGTCATGATCGAGGGACCCGGCCACGTTCCCTTTGACCAGATCGAGTTCAACATGAAGCTCGAGCGGCGGCTGTGTCACGGCGCTCCCTTTTACGTGCTGGGGCCGCTGGTTACGGATATATTCCCCGGCTACGATCATATCACCTCCTGCATCGGCGCCACCGCCGCCGCCTACCATGGAGCCTCCATGCTCTGTTATGTGACTCCGAAGGAACACCTCGGCCTGCCGAAGAAGGATGATGTCAAGCAGGGCTGCGTAGCCTATAAGATCGCCGCGCATGCCGCCGACATAGCTCTCGGAATTCCCGGATCGCGTGACCAGGATGACGAGCTGACCAAGGCTCGGGCCGCGCTCAACTGGGAGAAGCACTTCGAGTTGTCTTTCGATCCCGACACGGCCAAGGCCTATCACGATGAAGATCTCGATGTCGATACGGACTTCTGCGCCATGTGCGGTCACGACTGGTGTTCTGTCCGTATTTCCAAGGAGATTGTCGAGTTTGCCTCAGGCAAGGCGGATGGTTTTCAGCGCGAGGGGGGACAGGCTGTTCGTACCAGCTCCCTGAGTGAGGACCAGCAGGACATTCTCAAGAAGCGCGGAGTTCTTTCGCCTGAGGAAATTCATAAGCTGGCCCATAAGGGAGAGAAATCGGCCTGCCATTCCGATCTTATCGATGGTGAAGAGGAGGCGAAGGGAGTCCAGGAGGGGCTTCTTGCCCAGCCCTGAAGCCGAGGCTCTGTTTTCGCCCCAGGTTGGCCCGTCGCTCGAGCGAGCTTCATGGGCGCCGTGTACCGGGGCTTCGTAAACCAGGTCTGATCAGGAAGGGGGCTTGAGAATGAGCCTGCTGGCGGTAATACCGGGCCTTGCGCCGGGGCTGCTCGCCCTCCTTCCCCAGCTTCTTCTGCTGCTTTTTGCCCTGTTCGTGGTGCTGTTGTCGCCGCGAACCTGGTGGCGGGCACTTGGGTATACCGTACGACGGCCGAAGTGGGCTCTCCTGCTTGTATTGACCGCAGGCGCCGGCTGGTATGCTCCGCAAGGTCTCGCATTCATCTGGCCCGCGCCTGTGGCGGGAGAGCCCCTGGCAGGACGAGTCGGTGAATTTTCCAATGGTGATTCAACGAGTCATCCGCGCAACCCGCGCCGGCAGGGTCCGACAAGGGGGGTGAAGGTCGACAGCTATCGACTGCCTGTTCCTGTTGGAGAGGGCGACCTTCTCGCCGACGAACGTATTTTCAGATTTTCCTCTAAAACAGGAAACCTCTCCTGTGAGCGTTTTGTAGATGGTGAATCGCCCTGGGAACTCAAGCTGCCGAAGGCTCTCCTGTTTCCACCTCTCCTGGTTCGCCGGGAGGCCGCGGGAAGTGAGCGGCCGGGCTATCTCCTGGCGCTCTCCGCCTCCGGGTCCCGGACGGAGCTGCGAATTGTCGACGCGAACGGCGGAGCCCTCCTGGCTGTGGCGCAGCTGGAGGGTCGGGCGACGCGGGAGCCGACAGTCATCGACGAGATGGTGGTCATCGCCTGTCGCGGTTCACTCCAGGCGTTCAGCCTGCTGGAGTTGCCCCTCGCTGGAAGTCCGCCAGCCTGGAAAGTGCCTTCGCCGGTGGGAGCTGAGGTGGCTCTCGCGGGCGATGAGAATGGACATTGTTTCGTCCTCGGAGATTCCCTGGCAGCGGTGAATATCGAGACCGGTGAGGTGGTTGCCTCCGCAGACGCGGAGATCTTCGCCTCTTCCGGAGAAAAACTCGAGCTGCGTATTCACCAGGGACTGGCCTTTGTTTCTGACGGCTCATCAACGACCGGCGGGAAGATCAGCTGTCTTCAGCTGATCGGTAGCTCCTTCGAGAAACGCTGGGAAATCGGCGCGCCTGGCCTGGTGCCGGGAGGATTCGTCCTCTGCGCCGGCAAGCTCGCCTACCTGTCGGCCAGGGTGAAAGGCGGAGGGGAGCTGCGAGTGCTCGATGCGGCGACCGGCCGGGGGCTTTCCCGGATGTCCTATTCCAGCCAGGCGCCTCGCGCTGTCACGGCTGACCTCTCCTCCTGCTACGTAGTTCTCTCTGACGGGAGACTCTCCCGTTTTTCACATATTCGCGGCAGGGAAGAATGGCGTGTCAGCCTGGGCGCTGTGGGCGCGATCTCCGGGACGGATTCACGACCTCCGGTCCTGTGGGAGGGGAAAATCCTGGTTGCCCGGGGAAGAGAACTGATCCAGCTCTCTGAAGAAGAAGAGGGGATCGCGATCCCCGGCTGGACAGGCATCCGCGGCGGGCCGGGGAGGGGGGGCAACCCTGACCCGCGCCTTGCGCCGTTGAGGGGAGGGCTTCTCTGGAGACGGTCGACCGCGGATGTTTCCGGGAAAGAGCCGGGGCCGGTCGTACCCCTTGGAGACTCTATCGCTTTTGTTGAGAGGGAGCCCGGCGGCTCAAGGCTGCGCTGTCTTGACAGGGATGGTAAACGGGCGGGAGAGCTCGAGCTTGGCGCCTTCGCAGGAGAGATGGTTTCAAGAGGGGAAAGGATATTTCTTCTCTCGGGGGCGCCAGGAGAGGCTGGAGTGCTGATCGCCGTGGATAAATCTTCCGAGGGTCTGGCCGTGGCCTGGCGGCGACCGGTTCGTGGCGCGCTGGAGGCCGACATCTGCCTGGATGACGGGGGTTGTGTCATCGCGGGTTCAAGGGCGCTGGTCATGGTCGATATCGAAGATGGTGAGCCAGCCTGGGAGCGGGAGGACCTTGGCGGGGCGGCGGCGCTCTGTTCTTCAGGCCGCGAGCTGGCGGTGGCGCGCGGCAGGACCCTGCTGCTGGTCGATCCAGAATCCGGCAATACCCTGGGCGCGTTACCGCAGAGGGAATCAGAGATTCGTTCCATAGCCTACGCCGACAGGAGGCTCTATCTTGAAAGCCAGGGAGTCCTGGAGGCCTTCTCTCGAGACACCGGTGAGCTACTCTGGAGCAGGCCATGTGCCCCGGGCCCCGGGCCTGGCCTTGTCGCGGGCCCTGACTCTCTTGTCGTGTCCGGGCCGGGAGAGCTGCTCTCGGTTGATCCGGACAACGGAGCCGACCGCCGTTCCTTCCCTTCGCAGACGGGATGGAGAGCGCCCCCTGCTCTCGCGCTCGGCATGGCGGTAGCGGTCGATGGAATAGCTGTGATCGCTTTCGATCCCAGGCTGGGTGATGAGGTCTGGCGGCTGGATCTTGAAGGCCGGGACATTGCCGCGCCCACCGCGCTCGTCAGCATCATCGGTTCGAGGGTTTATATACGCTCAGCTGACGAGCTCGTCTGTATTGGAGAGGGGGGGGCGCAGTGAACGAAAAACAAAGCGCTTTTTTCCAGGTCGGGAAGAGTGAGCTTGGCGATGACCGTAGTGAATGTCTCTCTCAGCGCGAAGAATTTGGCGGCAAGGGAGCTGGACTTCACGCCCTCTGCGCCTGTGGTTACATGGTTCCGCCTGGATTTACCCTGTCGAGCTCCTTTTGCAGAAACTACTACGATGGCGGCCGGGAGATGCCCGCGGGTTTGCGGGAGGAGCTCCACGACGGGCTGCAGCGCATTGAGAAGGTCACGGGTCTCCAATTGGGGGAGGGAGCTGGAGAGCTGAGACTGGCTGTGCGTTCAGGCGCTGCCTTGAGTATGCCGGGGATGATGGATACGGTTCTCGGGCTGGGTACTCGCGATGCTGTAGAGGAGGCCGTTCTCAGGGTCTTTGACTCCTGGTCCAGTGAGAGGGCGAGGACCTACAGGTCTGAGCGTGGAATCATCGGTCTCGAGGGTACCGCGGTGACGGTACAGGCCCTGTGCCAGGCCGAGGTTGCGGGAGTTTCTTTTTCGAGAGCCCCGGGGACCGGCGGGGAGGATCTCGTCCTGATCGAGGCCGTGGAAGGCCTGGGCGAGGCGCTGGTTTCCGGCGAGGTAACGCCGGACAGCTACCTTGTTGCCAGGGAAGGGCTTGAGCTGGCGAGAGAGCGCAGCCGGGGTGATCGTCTTCTGGGCCTGGAGGCCATCAGGGAGCTTGCTGGTCTCACGCTGCGTCTCGAGAAGGAATTCGGCTTCACCGTAGATGTCGAGTGGGCCTGGGCGGAGGGGGAGCTCTGGCTGCTGCAGGTCCGAGAGGCTGGCGCCGCTGCGGGCGGGGTTGATGATCTGCTTGCCGAGGAGCTGTCGCGCGCCGGGATCCTGCCTGGCGGTGAGGGATTCCTCGTGCGGCACAACCTCGATGAGACGCTCTCCTATCCAACTCCAATGACCTGGGATATCCAGTCTGAGTTCATGAGCGGGCGGGGAGGATTCGGGGCGCTCTACCGGGAGCTGGGCTACCAGCCCTCGGAGCGGGTTGATTCCGATGGTTTTCTCGAGCTTGTCGGCGGCCGGGTCTACGCTGATCCGCAACGCTGCGCCGAGCTTTTTTATTCAGAAGGCATTCTTTCCTATGATCGCATCGAGCTCAGCTCACGGCCCTCGGCTATCGAGGAACCTCCTCGTCTCTGGAAGACGCGGGACGCCGGTCCGCCTGCCCTGCTCAGGACGCTTGGGCAGCTGTGGGGCTCAGCGAAAACCGTTACCCGCGGCCGGCAGGATGTCCTCGGCAGCTTCCTTCGGGATACGCTGCCTCTTTACGAGGCCTGGGTTGCAGAAAAAATCGGCGTTGAGCTCAGCGAGTTGAGCGAGACGGAGCTCTTTGAGGAGCTGAAGAGTCGTATTGACCGGGTCATGGGAGGTTTCGCCCCGGCGGCGCTGAAGCTTTCCTTTTATGCAGGGGCGGCTCTCGAGGAGCTGCGTGATCTTCTCGAGAGATGCCTTGGCTTTCAGCGCGGCGCGGTCGCCGTGCGGGAGCTCCTCAGCTCGCTGAGCGGCGAGCTCGCGGTAGAGCAGGCTGAAGGTCTGCTTGCCGCGGCTCG
>CAJWMA010000003.1 GCA_913042995.1 uncultured bacterium
GCCAGGGTGATCTCTTCGAGAGCCATGTTGCGTCCGGCCTTGCCCTTCATGTCTCCCTGCATCCAGGTGTTGACCCCTGAACGCTGGGGGTGGCGGCCGGTTAGAAGAGCGGCCCGCGAGGGGCAGCAGACGGTGTGCGCGTAGGCCTGGGTAAACCGCACCCCGGTCTTCGCCAGCTTGTCGATGTTCGGTGTCCGGAGGTCCCGCGAGCCGAAACACCTGGCATCCAGCGTACCCTGGTCGTCGGTGAAGAGAATCACCACGTTGGGGCGGCGGCCCTTCTTCCCGTCTGTGGCGGGGGTTCCGGCCGCATTGGTTGATGCCAGCCCAAGACAGGCGGCCAGGTAGAGCCATTTCATCAGGAACCTTCGAGGCTGGCGATGTAGGCGAGGCAGAGTTCGATCGTTGCTTCGATGCCCTTGACGTGGGTCCTCTCAACTCCATGGGAGGCGGCAACGCCCGGGCCGATGAGGCCGACCCGGAAGTCGTTTCCCGCCCTCAGGGCGGCGGATCCATCGGAGCCGTAGTAGGGGTAAACGTCGACGGAGTGGGGGATGGAGTTTCCATCCGCCAGGTCGACGAGCTTCTTTCGCATGGCGTAGTCGTAGGGGCCGCTGGTGTCCTTGGCGCAGATCGAGCAGCGCGCTTCGCTTCCCTCGCAGGGGTCCCCGAGCACTCCCATGTCGATGACGAGCAGCTCCTCGATGGTGTCGGAGTAGCCGCAGGTTCCGCCGTGTCCGACCTCCTCGTAGTTTGAGAAGAAGAGCTCTACCGGGAGTCCCTCGTTCGTAGGCGGCAGCCGCCGCGCGATTTCGAAGAGGACGAAGCAGCCGGCCTTGTTGTCCATGAAGCGGCCCTTCACGTAGCCGGATGGCAGCTCCTGGTAGCGCGGGTCGAAGCAGACGATGTCGCCGGGTCGGATCCCCAGCTTCCTGGTGTCGGCCTCCGTATAGACCTCCTCGTCGAGGCGAATGTGCATATTCGAGATGTCGCGCCGGGTCTTGTTCAACTCCCGGTTGGCGTGCGAGGAGGGATTGTCGAGCAGGAAGGTACCGGTGATGATCTTCCCCTCCATGGTGTAGACCTTCACGTACTCACCCTCCGCCATGTTCAGCGACAGTCCGCCGATGGAGGAGATGGCGAGGCTTCCGTTGGAATTGATGCCGCTGACCATTGCTCCCAGGGTGTCGGTGTGCGCGGCGATCGCGAGCTTCGGAGCCGGTCCAAGCGAGCAGCGTACGGCGCCCTTATTGCTCAGCTCCGGCGAGTAGCCGTAGCCTTCGAGAACCTCGGCCGCGTATTTACAGGCCTGCTCGGTAAAGCCGGTGGGGGAGTCAATCTCTACAAGCTTTTTCAGGGTCTCGAGTGAGCTCATCGCGTCGACATCCTCTCTTGTTTGCCATGTTCTCCCCCTGGAGGGGCCAAGCGAAGGATAGAAGGCTCCTCGAGTCCTGTCAATACGGGCATTTCATTCACGGGCGCCGGAGCGAACCCGCAACAAAAAAAAGCGGCGACCGGTGAGGTCGCCGCTCTTTCTCTTCGGTCTCTTTTCCAAGAGCTTATGGACGCTGGTGGGCGTCCGCGTAACTTTCCTTGATCTTCTCCTTGGCGACCTGGGCGTAGATCTGGGTCGTCGAGAGGTGCTTGTGTCCCAGGAGTTCCTGGACCATTCTCAAGTTGGCTCCGCGGTCAAGAAGATGGGTCGCGAAGCTGTGACGCAGCGTATGCGGTGAGGTCTTCTTGTTGAGCCCGGTGACCTTGATGTACTTGTCGAGAATCTTCCGAATGCTCCGGCTGGAGAGCCGCTTGCCGAAGCGATTGAGGAAGAGAGCGTCAGGATCGTTCTCGTCAGGCGTGTGGGTCTGTTCACGGGAGTGGACATACCGCTTGATCGCCTGGAGGGCGAAACTTCCAACCGGCACGACCCGCTCCTTGGAGCCCTTGCCGCGCGCCTTGATCACCTCGGCGCTGAAGTCGAGGGAGGCCACGTTGAGAGCGGTCAGCTCGCTGACCCGCAGGCCTGTCGAGTAGAGGGTCTCGAGGATCGCCCTGTCGCGGGCAGGCTGGAAGGCGGTGCCCTGGGGAGCGCTCAGGAGCTTCTCTACCTCGTCGACGCTGAGGGAGAGGGGGAGCTTCTTCTCGACCTTCGGAGTCTCGATCGTGGTCAGCGGGTTGGTCGTGATGTGCCTCTTGCGCATCAGGAACTTGTAGAAGCTGCGTATGGTCGCCAGCTTTCGAACGATCGTCGTGGGCTTGTAGTTGCGTTCTTTCAACTCGGCCAGGAATTCACGCACCTGCATGGTGGTGATACTGGCGGGATGAGGAATTTCAGGCGTCTCCTTGCAGAAGAAACGCATGAACTGGTGGAGATCCTTTTCGTAGGCGCGGATCGTCTCAGGAGACATGTTTCGCTCGTAGCGGAGGTACTTCACGAATTCCTGTTCGTAATCGATGTCGGCTCCGCCCGGGGCGGGACTGCCGGCCTCGGCAGGCTCCGCAGCCGCAGGGGCGTTTGTCTCGGCGGCGAGATTGTCGTCACTGGCGGGAGCGGCCGGCGGCACCACGGGGGGCTGCATCGCTGGCGGCGGCGTCGCGGCTGGCATATCCATCGGCGTGGAACCGGTATCTCCCTGGGACTGTTCCGGCATTGGGCCCGGCTCAGGCTGAGTCGGCTGATAGGTTTGAGTGTTGTCTTCCATTTCCTTTGTTCCTTCTCCCGGCCCTTGGTGACCGATAAAAGCTCCTTAGCTGTGATTCTTCGCGCCCAGGTTCAAATCGACCTGAGCCGCTCTGGAATCATCCCTTCCATGATTTCGTATGCCTCCCCGCGCGTCAGTCCCGAACTCTTTTCCCCCGCTTGCTCCATGAGCGCGCGGAAGATCTCGAATGGATCCTCGTCGTTGGAGAGGAAGCAGTACTCCTGCCCCTCTTTGATTACGAAGGTCGTTTTGCTGACGCTCTCAGACATTTCCCTGAACAGTTCCTTCCTGGTTATTCTGTTCCCGAAACCCGTCCTGAGAATTCGCCGGGGGCCACGAAACGGCCGCCAGAGATTCCGTAAATATCACTTTGTGAATATCGGCAGTTCGACCGCTATTTCCTTGATGAATATTTTCGGACGCCAAGAAATGGGGTATTCATGCGAAAAGGGGGCACAAATAGTGGCGCAACAGGGGGTTCAGTTCAGGCCTGTTATGTGCCGATAAAATACCCGGGGTCCGCTTTTTCAGAACCTCAACCAGGCGAAGAGCTCGCCGATCTCAGTCGGTCTCGAGAGGACCGTGCGGGAGAGAAGAAACGCTCCGAGGGCCAGGATGGCCAGGGCCGAGACGAGAGAGAAGGCGCGAGAAAACCCGGGCAGGTTCCGGCGCAGTGGAGCGAGCCTGCGATGGGTCGCCAGCAGCTGCTTGCCGCTGATTGTGAGAATCCCGATCAGCACCAGGACGAAGCCCACCCCCATGCTGAAGGAGAAAAGCAGGAGGATGGAGAAGAAGAGCTTGCCGGGTTGGTGCAGGCCAATGAGGATCACCATGATGCCCGGAGTGCAGGGCAGGAGCCCGCTGGAGATCCCAAGGCCGAGCAGCTCCCTGAGGCGATTTCTCCGCTTGTCGGAGTCAGTGGAATGATCGCGGGACTCTTCGTTTCGGTCATTCGTCTCCCCCCTGGCCCGCTTGAGAAAGATCGCCAGGCCCATGATGGTAAGGAGGATGCTCGACAGCAGCATACAGACGGTGATGAGCCGCTCCTGGAGAACCCCCATTGCCAGGTTGCTGATGATGGCCAGGAGGGCCGCGCCGACGATGATAAAGGTAAGGGTGTGGGTGAAGGTTGTGGTGACCCCCAGCAGGATGGCATCGCGGTAGCGGCATCTCGAGCCAGCCAGGTAGGCTGCGACCATGGTCTTGCCGTGGCCGGGGGCCAGGGAGTGGCCGGCTCCGAGTGTGAAGGCCAGCAGGAGGAAGCCCAGGATCCAGGTTGTGTCTTTCTCCGAGAGATCCTGGTCGAGAAGCGAGGAGAAGAAAGAGTTTTCTTTTTCTTCCCGTGACCGGGGGAGGCTTTCGGCCTCACCTGAAGGCTGGGAGGCCTGCAGGTTGACCTCCACATCGAAGGGAGGGGGGGCGGAGGCCGCCCCGGACCTCGGAGGTTCGATGCTGAGCTCGGCCGCAAGCTTCCTGTTCTCGATGAGAATTCGATGCCCCTGGGCGTCGATGATCTGCTCCTCTGGCCCCGGCACCACCAGGCGATGCCGGAGGTTCGCCTTCGAGGGGTCCAGGCCATGGCCCGAGAAGGGGACCAGGAAGATGGGCAGGCCGGGAACAGCGCCTTCCAGGATCCGGTTGGTGATTTCAACCTTGTGGGTGCTTCCGGTTTTCATGGGGGTTTTCCCCAGGCGGGCGATAACGGTGAAGTAGAGGCTGAAGGGAGTCGGCGCGACCTGGCCGACGAGACCTTCATGCAGCGACTTGACGAGCTCCAACTCGATCTTCTTTCCATCCACCCGGCAGGTGATGGCGGGGTCTTCCTCCCCTGTTTTTCGCCGCAGGATTCTATTTTTCCAGCCCTGCGCGAGGTAGGCATCGGCCTCGGTCTTGTTGACCACCGAGTTCCTGTCGGAGTCCGCCTCGAGCATCTCCGCCTGCGCCCAGGATCCCCTGTAGCCCAGGTCGATCGAGATTTCAACCCGATCTTCAAAGAAGAGGACCCGGCACTGGCTGCCGGCGAGGTGTCGGGGGACGTGGGCGCGGGCACCAGAAGCCGACAATATTCCCGCTAAGGTAAGAAAAAGGAAGACCGGGATTCTGCTGGTCATGGCGATCTAACCTGAGGAGGGTTTGGCAGGCAGTGAAAGGTGCTAACGGCAGTTTTCTCGGGAGCTACTGTCTCAAAGAGTATTCGATCATTGCATCTATGGAGTCACCAAGGTCATTGCAGAACATGGCAACACACTCGGTCTCCTTCAGGTGGAGAAGCAGTAAATTGTCGACACTGGCATCGAATGATTTTTCAAACAGGCGCTTGTACAGGGAAAGCTGGAGATTGTAGTGGACGAAATTACAGTCCATTAATTGAGCGGATGGAGGACTGGTTCCGCACTTCTCCCTGTAGGAAGTACGCTCAATTTTCCTGGAGGTTTTCCAGTCGAGAAGTACTGCTGTTTTTTCGGCTTCGTTGAAGGCGACGAGATCGATCATCCCCATGAGCCGGGAGTCGGTATCGTAGACGATAAATTCACTGAGGTAAGTCCAGCCCGGTCCTTGCTGTTCCCGGTAATTTTCGAACCAGGCTACTGCGTGTTTGGCTTTTCTAAGAGCAGGGCTTTCCTCGTTCTCGATATACGCCTGTATTTCCGAATGGGCGGCTGTGCCCGCGTCTCTTCGAGCATGCCATTCAGCTATCAGGGATTCGACGGTGTAGTCCCTGTACTTGAAGTGATTGTTTACCAGGTTCGTAGCGATTTTCACCTCATCGAAAGGTTCGAAAAAAGACCCGAGGAATGTAGTGCAGCTGTTGAATTCGATTCCGGGGTCACTCTTCAACGTATAGGTGTGATCATCTTCGTTAAACTCAATTTCAAGTTGCGACCTGTTTAAGTCTTCGAGCATGACGCCTCCTTGATCTCAGCAACCTGAGGAATCTCCAATGATCCGGAGGTTGACATGGGATATGACGAATTGCAATTCTCCTGCATCCTTGAAGCAGATGGTGACTCTGCGCCGCTCTCCAAAGCCGTTGGTCCTGACGATTTCTCCTTCACCGTATTCTCCATGTTCCACGAGGGTTCCGACCTTGTAAGGATCCTCAGTTTCATCGAAGAAATCTCCAAAGGGATCTTCATTTGAGAATGGGTCGATGTCGCCGGGGAAATCCTCCTCGGGGGCGCGTCCGAAGCCGGGTCGTCTTATTCCCTGGCCCTGCAGGCTCGCCCGGGTCTCGGCATCGAGCTCGAGATGGTCGGTGTTCTCGTCCTTCGGCCGAGTGAGCTCGCCGAGGAATCGGGAGGGGATGGATGAGTGTATCTGTCCGAAGCGCTGCCTGCTGTTGGTGTGCGTCATGTAGAGCAGCTTCTCGGCGCGAGTGATTCCGACGAAGAGCAGCCGCCTCTCTTCTTCGATGTCAGGTTCATCATCATCTGCTCGCAGCAGGGGCAGCACTCCGTCCTCGATCCCGGCGATGATCACCACTGGAAATTCCAGACCCTTGGCCGAGTGCAGCGTCATCATGCAGACCCGGTCTTCCTTCTGGTCCCAGCGGTCGACGTCTCCCAGGATCGCCGTCAGTTCCAGGAAGTCGGTCAACGAGCCCTCAGGATGCTTTCGGTCGTATTCAACCGCGGCTCCAAGCAGTTCGCCGATGTTCGCCTTGCGCTCCTGCGCTTCTTCGTAGCCCGTTCGCTCGAGCATGCCTTCGTAGCCGGTCTCCCGCAGTATGGAGCGAAGGACGTTCTCGACAGATTCCTCCCGCGCCTCGTTGAGCTTTCGGTAGATCTTTCGGAAGCTGTCGAGGGCCTTGCGCTGACGGGTGGTGAAGAGGTCGTTGAGCTCTTCTGAGAGGACGACGTCGAGAAGTCCCCTGCCAAGCTCACTCGCAACGCTCTCTAGGCGGGCGATCGTTCCCTTGCCCATGCCTCTCGGCGGCACGTTGATGATTCGTTTGAGGCTTTCGCTGTCCCTGGGATTGTCAAGGATCCGCAGAAAGCTGAGCAGGTCCTTGACCTCTTTGCGCAGGAAGAACTCGACGCCGCCGACGATGGTATAGGGGATATTGGAGTAGATCAGCTCCTGTTCGAGCGTCCTTGAGAACGAGTTCAGGCGGTAGAAGATCGCTATGTCTCCACAGGGTGTTCCCGCGTCGATGAGCCCCCTGATGAGAGTGGAGATTTCTCGCGCTTCCTCCAGTTCGTTCAGGAACCTGTAGACGCGCACCGGTTCTCCTCCGGGGTTCTCGGTCCAGAGGTCCTTGGGCTTGCGCTCGAGGTTCCTGGAGATCAGCGCATTGGCCGTGGCGAGAACGTTTCCTGTCGAGCGGTAGTTCTGTTCCAGCAGGATGACCTGCGCTCCGGGGTAGTCCTTCTCGAAGTTCAGGATGTTGTTGATGTCCGCGCCGCGCCAGTGATAGATCGACTGGTCGGGGTCGCCGGTGATGCACAGGTTCCCATGGCTCTGCGCCAGCAGCGAGCCGATCTTGTACTGTACAGAGTTGGTGTCCTGGTATTCGTCGATGAGAATGTACTGGAACTGCTCGCGGTAGCGTTCGAGCAGATCCTCGTTCTCCTCCAGCAGTTGCACCGAGAGCAGCAGGAGATCATCGAAGTCGAGCAGGTTGCGCTCCCGCATCGCATCTGTGTAGCGGTTGTAGAGGTCCCGGAGCACCTGGCCATGTTTATAGTCCGAGCCGAGCGAGGCGTCGTCTCCATGGTCGACGTTCTTGAGCTTGCTGATCGAGGACAGCAGGCTGTTTGGATCCCAGAGCTGCGAGTCGATATTCTGTTCCTTGAGGATCGTCTTGACGAGCGCCTTGCAGTCGGCCCGGTCGCAGATCGTGAAGGAAGAATCGTAGGGCTCGATGCGGTAGGCGTGGCGGCGAAGCAGCTTCGCGGAGAAGCTGTGGAAGGTTGAAACCCAGGGACTGCTCGAACCGCAGAGCTGTTCTGTTCGCGCCTTCATTTCGCTGGCGGCCTTGTTGGTAAAGGTGATGGCGAGAACATTGTCATGCGGGATTCCCGCGCGCAGGAGGTGGGCTATGCGATGGGTGATGACACGGGTCTTGCCGCTGCCGGGTCCGGCAAGAACCATCAGCGCTCCATCGACGTGGGTTACCGCTTTTCGTTGGGCCGGATTGAGCTCGGCCAGAAGGTCGTCGAATCGTGTTTTTTCCATCGTTTTCCGTCAGATCACCGGAGTGTACGGGTCACACCTAACCTGCTTAAGATAACTTTGTTGCAGTGGAGCGGTAAGCAGAAACCTCAAAGAGACCGTCCCCGGGCTGACAGCCCCAGCAGAACGCATTATCGGCATCTCTGCCCCGGGGAAAACCCATTGGTGGAAAAAATCTCGAGATGGCCATCTGAATTCCCTCAGGTATTGACAAAACAGTATCTTGGGACTAATTTAGTCCGTTTAACAAAGGTCGCCGACAGGGGTTTCGGAGCCTTCTTTTTTTTCTCCCGTTTAAGCGACACGGAGAGGATCTCTTGGAAAATATAGTTTCAGACCAGACAAGTGACCAACCGGATCAGGATCTCGGCGCCATCGTCGGTGAGATCGCCGCGGAGGGTCTTCAGAAGCAGTCTTTTCACCGTCTCTCCTACGAGGCCTATTCCACGGCTAACGGGTCCGACCAACTCCGGTCTCTCGTTTCCGATTGGGGTGTCGTAGCCGGGTCAATTCCTTCGACCGCTGATGCGGGCGCCATTCTCGGGTATTTTCAGATGATTCTTGGTGATCTGGATGCGGCCCAGGCCACCCTCGAGTCGAACGGTGGTTCGGACTGGGGTTCCTACTGGCTCTGCCGGGTTCTCCTGGAGAAGAAGATGCCCGCAGAAGCCCTGGCGATCGCGAAGAAGTTCCAGGGAGGATCTCCCGCTTCGGTAGACTTTGCCTACCTGGCTGTTGAGGCGTTTCTTCAGAGCGGCAACATTGACGAGGCTCGTTCGATTCTCGATTCGCTGAAGACGGGCCAGAGCGAATCCAGCCAGTTTGCCTATGCCAGCGGACTCTGCAGTGAGAAAGACGGCGATTACAGGGAGGCGATCGATTCTTACCGTCGAGCCATTTCGCTTGACGAAGAAAATTACGATGCCTATTTCCGTCTGGGCTACCTGCTGGGCTTCCATGCTACCGAAGAAGAGGAGCAGAGCGGCCTCGCCCTCGAATACTATGAGAAATGTCTCGATGCTCGCCCCATCAATACCAACGTGGTGATGAACCTCGGCATCCTCTATGAGGATTGTGAGCGATATCACGATGCCATCCAGTGCTTCCAGGCCGTCCTGAAGCATCATCCGAACCACGCCAGGGCCAGGCTTTTTCTCGATGACGCCGTCGCCTCTACCACCATGTTCTACGATAAAGAGCAGGAGAAGAAGGCGGATCGTCAATCCCAGGTACTCAGGATCCCGGTCAGTGATTTCGAGCTCTCGGTCAGAAGCCGCAACTGTCTGCAGAAGATGAACATTGACACTCTTGGTGACCTCATCATGCGGACGGAGCAGGAATTGCTCTCCTACAAGAATTTCGGAGAGACCTCTCTTACCGAGATCAAGGAGATGCTGGTGCAGAAGAAGCTGCGTCTCGGGCAGGGACTTGACGATCTGGATAGTGAGCCGCTCTCGCCCAGGAATCCGCTTGAGGCTTCCGCCGATCCGCAGGTACTCGATACCCCGATCGATTCACTGAACCTTTCTGTTCGCAGCCGGCGTTGCATGGAGCGTTTGAACGTTCGGTTGGTGAGAGATCTCATCAACAAGACCGAGGTCGAGCTCATGTCGGCCAAGAACTTTGGTATGACCTCTCTTACTGAGATCAAGCAGCAGCTCAGCGAGCAAGGCTTGTCGTTGCGCGGTTGATTTTCAGGTAGATCCTGAAAGTTCGAGGTGTCTTTTGTATCACCATCTTAGGGGTAGGCTGATCGAACTGGGCTCCCTGAGCGCCGTCGTGGAAACCTCCGGTGTCGGTTGGCATGTCGAGATCCCTCTCTCGACCAGGTCGTTGATCGGCGATCGTCTCGGGGAAGAGGTGCTGCTCTATACCCATCTCCTCGTCAGGGAAGATGTGCTCAAGCTCTTCGGTTTTTCCACCCTGGAGGAGCGGGAACTTTTCAGGCTTCTTCTCTCGGTTTCGGGAACAGGACCCAAGATCGCGTTGCAGGCGCTCTCGGCTTTTTCGGTCAAGGAGCTCATACGCGATCTCGGATCCAGTGATGTTGATTCGCTCAAACGCATCAAGGGTGTGGGGAAGAAGCTTGCCGAGCGGATGGTGCTGGAGCTTCGGGACAAGGCAGGAGTCCTGCAATTGGGCGAGCCTGGCGGCGGGGCTGAGCAGCTACCGGAAGGCGGAGGAGGTCGGGTAGCCGAAATCGCGATTACCGTGCTGGTGGAACAGCTCGGCTTTTCGCTTAAGGATGCCCGCAAACGGGTTGAGGCGGCCTGCCAGAAGCTGTCAGGGCCCGATTCCCCGGCGAGTGCCCCAGGTGAGGCTGAAGAGATCATCCGGGTCGTTCTCGAGAACTCCTGATCCTGGCCGCGGTTCGGTTAACAGGTTGGGGTTTACGGCGGTTTTTTGCTGTGAGGGGGCTTTGAAGGTTTCGTAAGTCGCTTCAGATAAAGAACCTTCGCTCCCGGCTTGAAAGCGCCCATCTCCCTATTATAGTTGCCTTTAGAGGAAAAGATCAGAGTCTCTACTTTTCTCTCTCAGGACTGCTTCCGGCTGTGATTGAACGGTTCCTGTAGCGGTTCCTGTAGCGGTCTGTGTGTGACTTGCAGCTTGTTTGTGGGTTTTCTTTGTCCTGCTGGCAGGCCTTCCGGGAGTGGGTCCCGGGAAATGTCGGATTTGAAGAAGTGTGAAGGTAATTCGGCCGACCGGCTTTCTTTTTGAGCGGTTTCGCGGAGGTTTCCGGGCAGCCGAGAGAGGGGAACAAATGAATCTGGGCAGTTGTAGCCAGGGTCCTGAACGCTGCGGTCGAGTTGGAAAGACAGCGGCTGGCGTGTTCCTTGCCCTGATAGCGGCGATGGCGCTTGGGGCTCTGCTGATGGGGTCTTCCCTTTCAGCCCAGGAGTCGGTGGCTGTTTCAGATGTGGCGGGCAGCGGTCCCGGCGCCGCAGTTTTCGCTGCGCGGCTCGAGCTTGAGCGCGGCAATCGGAGTGCCGCGGTTTCGCCGGTTCCGGAGGCGAGGAAAATAAGGCGCGCAGTCCGGCGCGGTTCGCGGGCGGGCCAGCGCGGAGAAAGAGCTCCCTGGGTCGCCATCAGAACACTCAAGCCTCCGACTTTCGAACAGGATGGTTTTTTCAGCGAATCCCGCGGGCTCGAGAAATTTACAGCCAGGAGCCTGGAGAATGATTTCGACAGGCCTGTTTTTGATGAGCCGCCGGTCTACGTCAACTATGATCCCGACCCCATGTTCAGACTCAAGCCTCCTGTCGAGACCCGGTTTGCCAGGGCTGCCAGGAGACTGGCCGAGAAAAAATTCTATGTTGAGCTCAGGCGTAACCTGAAGAGGGAGTGGCAGAAGAACTACGAGAACAGCTCGGGGCTGGCCTATGATAAGTACCAGGAGCAGATGCTGCGCATCAATGAGATCGGCAGGGAGGCTCATGAGTACAACCTGCTGGTTGGAGATTACTATTCAAGCCAGCTCAAGGGAGCGCTTTTCGAGGAAGGCTACGAAGGCGGCGAGAGAGATATCCAGCTCCTGGGCTGGGGGCCTTTCACGATCATGGACTCGGGGTCCATGAAGGTTCATTTCGAGAAGCTTTTCAATACGGAAGATCCCCTCCCTCGGCTGGGGGAGCCCGAGACCAAGAACCCGGGCCGTGAAGGCTTCCTTGTGTCCGAACATTATCGCGTGGACACCAACCTGAGATTACGTTTTGATCTCGGCCAGCTTATTGAAGAAGGAGATGTGGTTGGCCTGCTCGAGAGCTACGGCGTGTCGGTCAGCATCGACTGGCTGTCAAAGATTCTCGGGCGTGAGATGCTGACCGCTGAGCTCGAGGCGGAGGTGAACAGGCAGGGCGATTACGCCATTGCCTTGAACTTTGTTCTCATCGGGAGGTGAGGCCCGGGGGGTGGGGAGATCTGGTCCCGCAAACTTCTCCGGGACGGGTTCTGAGCGCCTTGCTTATACTGAAATCTGCTGATAATATACCGGCGCTGATTCGGCCCCAGGCTCGTGGTGGAGTTTCCCGGGTCAGTCCTCTCTTTTCCTTAGTGTCGGTCTTACTTTTAGAACTGAAGTCGGCTTCGTGCTGGAATTTAGCTTTGTCGCCGCAGAGAAGAAGTGAAATGGTGGGCTCATGATACAGAAGATTTCTGATCAATGGGATGGTGTGGAGAAGGACGTCGATCGGGTTGGCAGTCCTGAGGGACAGCAACTGGAGGCGGTGGCTCAAAAGGTGAAGGACGTTCGTACAGCCCTTCAGACGATGTGCCAGGCCTCGGTTACCAGGGCAACCCTCAAGGAGGCGGTGAGGGAGGTCGTCGTGTCTCTTATCGAGGAAAGAGGCGACGAGCTCTTCCCTGAACTCAAGGATTTGCGGGGCAGGGTGGCGCAGGCGGATGCAGGGCAGGATTCAACTCCGGCTCTGTCTGGCGGTGTCGCCGGGATGAGAGAGTCCGTGGATGAGCTCCGCGCCCGGCTCGATTCAATCGAGGCAAGGGCGGGCGAGCTGGGCACCTCGCTTGACGATGGTCTTGGAGCTCTGCAGCTCGATGTCAACGAGGTGCGGGCGGAGGCCGCCGGCACTGGCCGGCAGGTCAACGATGAGCTCGAGGTCGTCAGTGAAATGGTTATGGATATCGAGGAAGGACTCGTGCAGCTCAAGCAGTCCATTCCGGAAACGGCAAAGACCGTGATGGGTGAGCTGGAAGTTCGCCTGGGTAAGGAGATCTCTGAGATGATGGAACAATTGACCGCGCAAATCGGTGAGCTGAAGGAAATGCTGGGTCGTGTAGAGGAATCGGTTCCCTCCAGGGGAATGGTAGAGAGCCTCGGAGAAGAGGTTGGTCAGCGTCTCGGCCGTATCGAGGAGACCTTCTCGAAGGTCTCCGGGCAGGTTGAGCATATCGACTCTACCACTCCCGAGATCGAGAGCATGGGAGCGCGCTTCAAAGAATTGCGTGAGCAGACAGCCGCGGCCCAGGAAGAGCTGGGCCGCAACAGCGAGGGGGTCGAAGAAATCAGGAGCACCCTTGGCGGGCGTCTCGACGAACTCGGGCTGGCCCTGAAGGATGTTGTCTCCAGGTGGGAGAGCGACCAGTCGGCGATGGCAGAGAGGCTGGGCCGGCTCCGCGACTCGCTCAGGGACCAACTGCATGATTTCAATCTCCAGGTTGAAGGTGAGCAGAAGGGACTGTGGAACAAGCTCCGGGGGAACAAGGACCCCGGCCTGAAGCTCTCCGCGGAAGAATTTGACAACCTGTCCGGGAAGCTCGAGGGAATCATCTCGGGCCTCGAGACGGTCATTTCAAAGAAGGACGAGTCCTGATTCGAGCGCTCCAGCTCTTCCGGCCGCTCTCCCTCGCGAGGGTTAGTGCTTGAAATAAACCCCCGGGTTCGTAAACTCGTGTTTCGATTTTCAGGAAGCTTTCCAGTGGGAGGCTCCCCAGGAAGGATCCATTGTGGTGAGCGTAGCTCAGGTGGCTAGAGCGCTTGGTTGTGGTCCAGGAGGTCGGGGGTTCAAGTCCCCTCGCTCACCCCATTTTTACCTTCCCATCATCGAGTAGACGCGCGTTCGCGGGTTTGCTCAGTCTTTTGCTTCCATGGTGGAGTAGGCCCTGGAGGTGAAACGGTCGAGGGCGTCGCAGGTCCTCTTTCCCAGCTCCGCGCCTGTCTTCAGCTCATCTCCGAGCTCCAGGTACGAGGACTCTTTCGAATCGTATTCCGGCCAGGCGGGTAACCCCTTGGCGTTGGGATTGCCCGTTTCGGAAAATCGCACCCAGTATTTCATGAGCTTCCGGGCAAGGCTCCGGCCGCCTTCCCCGGCGCGGCCGGCCTTGAGTGTGTTGAAGACATAGGCGAGCTCGATCGCATGGGGGGCGCCAAGGGCCGGGTAGCTCCAGCCTTTGCCGTCGGCAAGCTCCGGAAATTTATTCCCCAGGTCATTTGCGGAGTATAATTTCTCTGTGCCAAAGCAAGTAAGCGGACCCCATTTTCTGCTCGCGATTGCCGGTGAAGATTCCCAGCCGCGCCTGGTGATTCTTCCCGAGGGGGAGACCCTGCTCGGCCGCTCGCGGAAAAACGATATCATTCTCAAGGATTCGGCCGTCTCGCGTGAGCATGGCCGGGTGCTGCGCCAGGGAGCGGTGGTTCGCTACGAGGATCTTGGAGACAGGAACATTACCCTCATTGGTTCCAGTCCCGCTCATGGCAGGGAGCTGCGGGATGGCGATATTTTGAAAATGGGCCATTCGCGCCTGGAGTTTCATTCCGGCGCCGTCCTGGCGGCGCGGCCGTCGGCAAAGGCTGGAGGCATCGCCCCGCGCAGGCGTGTTTCTGATTCCTACAAGGCTAAAACCAGGTCAGCCGGTCTGCCCATGATGGTCGCGACGGTCGCGCTGATGGGCATCATCCTGGCGATCGTTCTTTTCAGGAATCCTCCTTCGCAACAGCCGTCCGCCGGTACGAATACGAACCTTCTCGTCCGGCGGAGTCAGCCATCCCGGAAGGAGAGCAGCTCGAAGTATCCCAAGGTACCAGAGGTCACCAGGCCGAAGCGGGCCGTGGTGAGCCCTGCCGCGAAGCCGCCTCCGGCTGAAGCGAAGCCCAAGCCGTCGGACGGCGGACGGGGCGCCGTTGCCGTAGAGACCCCGGTTCCCGCGGCAAAGAAAGAAAAACCGCCGGTTCCGAAGCCCGTTATCGTGAGACCGGTGGTTCCGAAGAATGCTGAGGAGGCCTACTTCGAGGCCCACGTAGTTCCCTTTCTTTCAAAATACTGCAACTCATGTCACAACCAGGAGAAGAAGAAGGGTGAGCTGGCGCTCAATGGTTATCTTGTCGCTTCCGAGGCGGTTAAGGACAAGCAGGCATGGGAGGCTGTGGCCAAGAAGATCAAGGCGGCCGAGATGCCTCCGAAGAGAAGCCGGAAGCCCACAGAAGATGAGGTCTCCAAGGTCGTCGCCTGGATTGACGCGGCAGTCTTCGGACTCAACGAGGGCAATGGGAACGATCCTGGCCGGGTTACCATGAGGAGGCTCAACAAGGTCGAGTACAACTATACGGTCCATGATCTTGTTGGCGTTGATCTCGACCTGGCCGATGCTTTTCCCGCCGATGAAATTGGCTATGGATTCGATAACATCAGCGATCTGCTCTCGATACCGCCGCTGTTGATGGAGAAATATCTCAAGGCGGGCGAGAAGATCGTGGAGGCGGCCTGGTCTAAAGATGAATCCCGCGAGCGGATCCTGATCTGCTCGCCGAAAAAGAAGAGCGAGATGAAGACCTGCGCCAGGAAAATCATCAAGGCCTTCGGACTCAGGGCTTTTCGGCGTCCCCTGACCTCCAGCGAGACCGCGGCCCTGGTCAGCCTTGTCGAGCTTGCGGTGAAGAATGACGATGGGTTTGATAAAGGTATCCAGCTCGCGGTCCAGGCCATGTTGGTGTCTCCCCATTTTCTCTTCCGGGTAGAGATCGACCCAAAGCCTGATGATCCCGAGGCGGTACGCGCCCTCAACGACTACGAACTCGCCTCACGGCTGTCCTATTTTCTCTGGAGCAGCATGCCGGACGATGAATTGTTCGAGCTCGCCCGCACGAGAAGCCTTCGAAGGCGCAGCGTGCTTGAAAAACAGGTCGAGCGGATGCTTGCGGATAAGAGATCGCAGGCCCTGGTTCAAACCTTCGCCGCCCACTGGCTTGGCATCCGGACGATGAAGCTGGTCACTCCCGATGAGGAAACCTTCCCCGATTTTGATCAGCAGCTTCGGGATGCCATGTGCAGGGAGACCGAGCTCTTCTTCGAGGAGATCATGAAGAAGGATCTCAGCGTTCTCCTCTTTATTGATTCGGACTTCACCTTTCTCAACCAGCGTCTTGCCGAGCACTACGGTATTCGCGGAGTGAGCGGCGCGAAGCATCAACGTGTAGCCCTGGAGGACGGGCGCCGCGGCGGAGTCCTCACCCAGGGTACTGTTCTGACGATCACCTCCGATCCCACCCGGACCTCTCCGGTGAAGCGGGGGAAATGGATTCTCGAACAGATTCTCGGAAGCCCTCCTCCCCCTCCTCCTCCGGGCGCGGATAATTTTGTCGGCAAGGCTACCGAGGAGGGGTTGACCCTCCGCGAGCGTATGAAGCTGCACCGGCAGAATCCCGAATGCGCGGTCTGCCACGAAAAGATGGACACCATCGGGCTGGGATTCGAAAGATTTGACGGGATTGGCACCTTTCGGGAAACCCAGTCCGGAGCGCCGATTATTGTCAACGGCACCTTGCCGAGCGGCCAGAGCTTCAAGAATGTGACCGAATTGAAGAGCCTTCTGCTGCGGCATAAGGCTGATTTCTGCCGCTGCCTGACCGAGAAAATGATGATCTTTGCCCTCGGCCGGGGGCTGGAGTATACTGATACTTCACTGGTAGATGAGATCTCGAAAGAGCTCGCTCTGAGCGGCTACCGATTTTCGACGTTAGTGAAACAGATCGTCCTGTCTGAGAAGTTCAGGAAACGCAGAGGGGAAAAACCGCTGACCGCGGTGAAATAGGGCAGAACAAACGGCTGCAGCGATACCGGAGCTAAATGCTGACATGAACACTGGAAGTCCGTTAGCCAGAAGAACGTTTCTCAGGGGTGTAGGGACAGCCATGGCGCTGCCCTTCCTTGATGCCATGCTTCCCTCGGATCTCCTGGTCAGGGCCCACGCCGCCGGAAAGAAATTTCCCCGTCGTATGGCCTTCTTCTATGTGCCCAACGGGGCGCATATGCCGACGTGGACTCCCGAGAAGACCGGCGCGCTCAGACAGCTTCCAGAGACGCTCGCGCCGCTCAAGGATCTGCGCAGCCATATGCTCGTTCTCAGCGGGTTGACCCAGGACAAGGCGCGTGCCAACGGCGATGGCCCCGGCGACCACGCCAGGTCAGCCGCCGCCTTTCTTACCGGGGCGCAGCCCAAGAAAACCAATGGAAAAGATATCAAGGTGGGGGTCTCGGTCGACCAGTACGCCGCTGCCCGCATAGGAAAAGAGACCTCTTTTCCCTCGCTTGAGATCGGTTGTGATAAAGGTAAACAGACCGGAAGCTGTGATTCGGGATATAGCTGCGCCTATTCGCACAATCTCTCCTGGAAGAACGCCTCGATGCCGATGGCCAAGGAGACCAGTCCCCGCCAGCTCTTCGATCGTCTCTTTCCGAATATTTCGGAACAGAAGACCCAGGTCAATGAGCGCTATCGCAAGAGCATCCTCGATTTTGTTCTTGGTGATGCCAGGAAACTCAGCAGGAAGCTGGGCTCGAGCGACAGCCGCAAGCTTGACGAATACCTGACCGCGGTCCGTGAAATAGAGGGCCGCCTCTCCCGGGCCCAGGCCGACAAGGAAAAGGACGGAACCCTTCGCAAGCTTCCGAAGGATGCGGAGAAGGTCGGCCAGAGCCTCCCGGGTGGAAGGCCCGGTGATTACGGCGAGCACATCAGGCTCCTCGGTGACATCATGATTCTCGCTTTCCAGGCCGACCTGACCCGGGTGGCGACCTTCATGTTTGCCAACGAGGGCAGCAATAAGAGCTACAAGAACGTTGGTGTTCCCGAGGGCCATCATTCTCTGTCCCATCACGGCAACGACAAGGGTAAGCAGGCGAAGATCAGGAAGATCAACAAATTCCATATGGACCAGTTTGTCTACCTCATGAAGAAACTGAAGGCTTCAACCGAGGGGTCCTACAGTCTTCTCGACAACTCGATGATCCTCTACGGCAGTGGTATCGGCGATGGGAACCGTCACAATCATCATGAGCTTCCGATCATCCTGATGGGCAAGGGCGGCGGCACCCTCAAGCCGGGGCGCCATGTGCGCTATCCGAAGAATACACCGCTCAACAATCTCTACCTCGCCATGCTTGAGCGCATGGGGGCGCCCTGCAAGAAACTCGGTGACTCCACTGCTCGACTGAACAACCTCTACTCTTCGAAGTACTGATTCCGCCTTCGACAGTTCGCCGCCTCTAGAGGTTTTTCAGCGCGGTCTCTTCTCGGCCTTTCCGTTCAGCTCCCAATGCCACGGGTAATCCAGGTACCGAACCGTGATTTTTCTGCCGCTACGGGCGGCCTGATGAAGGGCCGCGTGGTAGTGGGCGGCGTGGGCCTGGACCGAACCGGAGATGGCCTCGAAGTCAGTGTAATACCATTCGTAGATCGGGCTGAGCTCGAGAAGCCCTTCCCGGAGATCGAAGCGCAGCCAGGTCTCCTTTGAATGCACGAGCCGCGCCTGTTCTTCAAGCTGGCTCTCGAGCTTCGCTCCCGTGTAGGCCTCCGAGCGAAGGGGAGGACAGCCGGCGGCCGCGCAGACCAGCGCGAAGTGGATTCGCGCTTCGCGGAAATGGTTCCTGATCTGGTCGTGTTCGATTTCGTCCAGGCTCAGGCTCTTACCGCCGATCTTCCAGCGCGGGTCTTCCCAGCGTATCTCCTCGGGGATATCGAGGATCGAGTCGATGCGGCCATGGTGGTCCAGCACCAGGCGAAGGGTGAAGGCGTTGTAGGCGTTGATGAGCAGGGCCAGTCGTTCGTCTCTTCCCAGGCGGTCGAGATCCTGGCCGCCAAGGCTCTCAATATAGCGGTCAAGATCTTCGGAGTTGGCGGCAAGGGCCGGGTAGTCAACCCAGCCCTCCGGGTCGACATGCGTTCTGAGGACCGAGTTCAGGAGAGAGTGGTCAACCACGGATTCTCCTCTGTTGGCCGAGTAGCTCTCGGTCAGCTCGGCGCGCGGCGGGCCAAGAAGATCGACCAGCGCCTCACGCAGGAGGTTTGGCTGGAACCGGCTGAGGAGGCCGCAGGCCAGGATGAGCGCTCCGGCCGCGGCGAGCAGGATGGTCTTGAGATCGATGCTCCGGGCCGGGGGAGACGGCTTGTCAAATTTACCAAGTGAGGCAAGCTGGCCGCGGGCCAGCCGGGTGACGTAGATTGTCGCGGCCACCGTGGCGAGCAGCCCGGCTCCCTGGAGGATCCACCTCGCTGTCTGCAGCGGCTCCTCTCCCGTTGCCGCGCCGGCCGCTTCGCGAGAGATATAGCCAAGGTAGACGTAGAGGAAGGTGCCCGGGAGCATCGCGATCCAGCTCGCGAGAGTGTAGGTGAGAAAACGAACAGGGGTCAGTCCCCAGAGATAGTTCTGTAGATTGAATGGGATAGCCGGAGAGAGCCGCATGAGGGCGACCGTCTTCCAGCCGCCCTCCTCGAGCGCCTTGTCGATGGCCGTGAGGTAGGGGCGCTGTTCCAGCAGGCGCGAGACCCGGTTCCTGGCCAGGCGCCGGGCGGCCAGAAACGACAGGGCGGCTCCCGCGGTGGAGGCGATCGAGACAGTCAGGGTGCCGACTCCCAGGCCGAAGGAGACCCCGGCAAAGAAGGTCAGGATGGAGCCCGGCACCATCGCCACGGTGGCGATGGCGTAGGTGACCCCATAGAGGATGGGACCCCAGGGACCCGCGTCATCGATCAATGATGAGAGCCGCCTGAGCGATGATTCAAGCGGCAGGGAGCCTGCGCAAAGCAGCAGGCCGGTGATGAGCATCAGCGCCGAGATCCAGCGAAGGGCGCTTCCCAGGCCTTTCAGGCCTCTTTCCCGCGACAATTCAGGGGCTGGGGGATCGGTCTTCATTTACTTCTCAGGCGTTGGTTCGGCTTGTTCCGGCCGTTTGGGGCTCTGTGGGTCTTTTACGGCAGGTCCCTGGGTTTTGAAAGGGCATCTTAATGGTACACTAGATGGTAAGTAAGTCACTGGCTGGAGTTAGAGTGGGAAGTGGGCTGAATGAGTTTTCATCTGGAAGGGGCGCTTACCCGTGAATAGAGGTTCTCTCGTGTACTCCAGGTCCGTAATTTCCACATACCTGTGCGTCATGCTCCTCTTGCCTGGCACCGCTGCCGTTCTGCAGGCTGCTCCGGAGAATGATGATTACGCAGATGCCGCTGCTCTCGAAGGTCTCTCAGGCCACTGGACCGGCGACAATCGCGGAGCGAGCCGGGAGCTCGGTGAGGAGCTCCACGCTGACAATGCAGGGGGCGCTTCGGTCTGGTTTCGCTGGACCGCGGTTTTTACTGGCAGGCTTACCGTCTATACCTTCGGCAGCGATTTCGATACCCTGCTCGCCTCCTATACTGGAGAGACCGTCGGCAATACGGTTTTTCTCGAATCCAACGATGATTCCTGGGATGATTTTCAAAGCAGGATCGTCTTTCCCGTCACCCAGGGGCGGGAGTATCGCATTGTCGTTGATGGCTGGAATGGCAATGTCGGGAACATCCTGCTGACCTGGCACCTCTCGCGCTCCGGCGGAGCGCCCGCCAATGACGCGTTCTCCGCGGCCTGGGAGCTTGACGGGCCGGCGGGGATGGAGATCGGCAGCAATACCGGCTCTTCCCGGGAAGAAGAGGAGCCCTATCATCTTGGCCAGATCCCGGGCCGCTCGGTCTGGTACACCTGGACTCCCGCCAATGATGGAGAGGCATCTTTCAGCACGGATGGAAGCGGCTTCGATACCCTGCTGGCGGTCTACACAGGTGATTCAATAGATGCCCTGGAGCGTATCACCCAGAACGATGATGTGGACGAGGTAGGTACCCCCGGTTTCAGCCGGGTGCGGTTTCGAGTCTCCGCGGGAGTTCCTTATCATCTGGTCGTCGATGGTCAGAACGAGGATATTGGTGTTTTCATTCTGCGCTGGGTTTTTTCGATCCCCTGCGATTCCCCTCCCCGTCCGGAGGCGCCGGTGCCGGGCGATGCATCGGTTGAGGTGGGTCGCCGGCTGACCCTGCAATGGAACCAGGCACGGCAGGTAGCTGCCCGGATTGTCTATGGCGAAGATGACCGGATGGAGGCCTACGCGGTCATCCAGGAGGATCGGCGCGAAGCTCTCGAGTCCATCGCCATGGTAGTAGACCGCGCCGAGCTGACCGAGAATCCCGACGGGACGTTCAGCCTCCCGGCGCGGACCCTTGGAGAGACGGCCTCCTTCTGCGAAACGGAGAGATTTGTCGACCAGCCGAATCCGGGGATCTGCTCGGCTTTCCTGGTTGGCCCCGATCTCCTCGCCACCAGCGGACAGTGCCTGTCAGATGACTCCGACTGCGGCCGGTTTGCCTTTGTCTTTGGCTGCAGGATGGAGAGGCCTGGAGTTCCCATCCTGGACTTCGATGCTTCCCAGGTCTATTTCTGCGAGGGCATTCTCCAGAACCGGGTTGAAGGGCAGGGCGCCGATTGGGCGGTTGTCCGGGTTGACCGGGAGGTTGATGGCCGGGAGCCCTTCGCGGTTCGGCGTGAAGGGCAGGTTGAGGAGGGTCAGGAGCTGCTGGCGATGGGCCATCCATTCGGGCTCCCTCTCAAGGTCTCGGATGGAGCCGTGGTTCGGGACGCCCGCCAGCCTGAAATATTCGTAGCCAGTATCGACGCGGCCTACGGAGGCCCCGGGCGCGGAAGCTCGGGCTCGCCTGTTCTCGACGCGCGAACCCTGCTGGTCGAGGGCATCCTGGTGCGTGGGGAGGAAGATGTCATTGAAGAGAACGGCTGCTTTGTGAGCCTTCGCTGCGGGGATGAGGTCTGTCGCGGGGAGGACGTGACGCGCGCAGCGGAATTCCAGCACCTCGTTCCGCCGAATCTTGACAATGTCATCTACGAGGTCTGGATGGGATCCTGCGGAGGACTGGTCAAGATTGGCGAGACAAGCTCGACCAGTTGGGAGATCGAGGAGAGATTAGACAGGGCCACTCCCTATTGCTGGCGCATCGTGGCGCGCAATGAATGCGGACGGGTCTTCGGTCCAAGCTGGAGCTTTATCACCACGGCGGCGCTCGATCCGGTCTTTCGCCGGGGCGATGTCAACCAGGACGAGCTGGCCAATCTCAGCGATGCCATCGGCATTCTCAACTACCTGTTCCTCGAGGGAGATACGCCGGGCTGTCTCAACACCGCCGACGTCGATGACTCCGGACAGGTGGATATTACCGATGGAGTCTATCTCTTGAACTATCTCTTCATCGGCGGCGCTCCTCCGGCCGAGCCCCTGGCGGCCTGCGACATCGATGTCACTCCGGATGTCGGCCTGGGCTGCGAGTTCTACACCCCCTGCGGTTTCTGAGGGAGGCCGGGGCTGCGAATCAGAGTCCGACGATGTTGTAGCCGCAGTCGACGTAGATCACCTCTCCGGTGATTCCGCTCGAGAGGTCGCTGGCGAGGAAGACAGATGCGCCGGCAACCTCCTCGGTCTCGACGTTGCGCTTCAGGGGGGCGCGCTCAGCCACCTGTCCGAGGATGTCGGTGAAACCCGAGATGCCCCGGGCGGCGAGCGTATTGATCGGGCCCGCCGAGATGGCGTTGACCCGGATTCCCTTTTCGCCGAGGTCGGCCGCGAGGTAGCGGACCGAGGATTCCAGCGCGGCCTTGGCCACGCCCATGACATTGTAGTTCTTCACCGCGCGTTCGCTGCCGAGGTAGGTGAGGGTCTGGATGCTGCCGCCATCTTTCATCAGCGGCGCGGCCATACGCGATACCGCGGTCAGGGAGTAGGAGCTCACCTCCTGGGCGAGGAGGTAGCCCTCACGCGAGGTCTGGCTGAAGCCGCGCTCGAGATCTTCCCGGCTGGCAAAGGCCAGGCAATGGACGAGGAAATCTATCGAGCCGAAGTCCCGGCTAAGGCCTTCGCCCAGGGCGGCAACCTGTTCATCGTCGGTCACGTCACAGGGGTAGAGAGGGCATTCGGCGGGCAGGGTTGAGACGAGATCTTCGACCCGGCCCTTCAGCTTCTCATTCTGGTAGGTGAAGGCCACCTCGGCGCCGGCGTCACTCATACCCTTCGAGATCGCCCAGGCGATGCTGCGTTTGTTGGCAACGCCCAGGACAACGCCTTTTTTTCCCTGGAGCAGGTTTGTCTCAGTCATGGGTCTTTCCTGGAAAAAAGGGTGAAATTCGAGGCAAATATATTCGGTCGTTCGAAGAAACGGCCTGAGCGTGCGTCAGGGCCGGAATTGTGATAGATTTGAACTGGCTGGGCAAGATTTTCTTTGCCGATGGGCTCATCTGAGGGCTATATTCGGCAGTTAAGCGTTGTCGTGCGGCAACGGTGCCAGTCACGGCTAAAACCCGGTTGAATAGCATATTTGGGGTTCGCAAAGATGAATACTCTTCGTTCTAGACCTAGATCAACCCGCAGACGCTCCAGAGCGTCCTGCGCCCGTTGTCGGCTGGCTCGAAGATCCCGCATCTGAGAAAACGCCAGGGGGCCGAGAGGAATTCCCGGACCCCGGCGAAGCGGAAACAACCAGATCTTTGAAGGCCAGCCCACTCCGGAATCAGTCACTGGAGTCGGGTTTTTTTCGTTTCACGCCCCCATTTACCAGCTAATACCAGGATTTAAAGTCTCGTGGAAAACATAGAAGTACTCAAACACGCGCTCCCCTACATCAGGCAGTACCGCGATTCGACCTTTATCATCAAGGTCGGCGGCGAGCTGTTGCAGGCCGATGGTTTTCTTGATCGTCTCAGCCACGATGTCGCCCTGCTCTACCAGCTGAATATTCGCGTGGTCATTATCCACGGCGGCGGTCCCCAGCTCTCTGAGATGGCGGAGAAGATCGGGATTGAGAGCGTCAAGGTCAACGGGCGCAGGATCACCGACGACCGCATGATCGAGGTGGCCAATATGGTCTTCAGCGGCGCCTCCACCGACATCCTGGGGGCTCTGCGCAGTCACGGGACGCCCGCGGTCGGTCTCTCCGGAGTCGATGGCGACCTGGTCCAGGCGACGAGGCGGCCGCCCGTGAAGCTGGTTGACAGGGAGACGGGAGAGGAGAAGGAGGTCGACTTCCAGAACGTCGGCGACATCGATGTGGTGGATTCCAAGGTTCTGAATGTCCTTCTCGATAATCGGTTTGTTCCCGTGGTCGCGCCGCTGGGAGCCGATAGCGCCGGCAACGTGCTCAACATCAACGCCGACACCATCGCCTCCATGGTCTCCGCGGCCATGCCAGCCGAGAAGCTCTTCCTGCTGACGAATGTGGGTGGAGTTCTCGAAGATATAGATGATCCTTCGAGCCGTATCAGCTATCTCACAGAGTCAAGCGCCGAGAGCCTGCTCGCCGACGGGGGCGTCTCGGGCGGCATGATGCCGAAGCTGCAGTCGGCTGTCGACGCCGTGCGCGCGGGAGTGAAGCGGGCGCATATTATTGATGGCCTGGCGGATAACTCGCTCCTCTTCGAGGTCTTCACCAAGAAGGGGACCGGCACGATGGTCATCAGCGATAGCGCCGAGTCCGAATACCTGGAGCAGGGATGATGCGAAGCGGACGATTCGAAAAAGGCATGGCCGACAATATGCGGAGCCTCAACGCCTCCATCAGCTTCGATAAGCGGTTCTACCGCGAGGATATCGAGGCCAGCAAGGCCTGGGCGCGCGGTCTGTCGGGGCTTGGCTTTCTCTCCGAGGATGAGCTGGGCCAGATCTGCTCAGGGCTGGACCAGGTCGCCGGCGAGATCGAGTCGGGAAGCTTCACCTTCAGTGAAGAGCTTGAGGACATCCACATGAACGTCGAGGCCCGGTTGAGCGAGCTCATCGGGGAGGCCGGGGCGAAGCTGCATACCGGCAGGAGCCGCAATGACCAGGTGGCGACGGACTTCCGTCTCTATGTGAAGCGAGCCGCTGAAGAAGCAGCCGATGCCATCGGGGCACTGATGAAGGCGGTCGTCGAGAGCGCTGAGGCGTGCCAGGATGTCGTTATTCCCGCCTACACTCACCTGCAGCGCGCCCAGCCGGTGCTCTTTTCCCATCACCTGCTGGCCTATGTAGAGATGCTCGAGCGCGACAGGCGCCGGTTCCTCTGGGCCGCGGAGCAGGCCGACTCCTGCCCACTGGGCTCGGGAGCCTGTGTCGGTAACCAGTTTGGCATCGACAGGGAGAAGCTGCAGGAGGATCTGGGCTTCAGCTCGTTGACCTCTAATTCGCTCGATGGAGTGAGCGACCGGGATTTTGCCTGCGATTTTCTCTACGCCGCCTCCATGCTGATGGTTCACCTCTCGCGTTTCAGCGAGGACATCATCCTCTGGATGACCAGCGAATTCGGCTTCGTGCGCCTGGATGATTCGGTTACCTCCGGCAGCTCGATGCTTCCACAGAAGAAGAACCCCGATGCCTGCGAGCTGGCCCGCGGTAAGACTGGCCGGGTTGTGGGTCATCTCATCGGGCTGCTGACCTGCCTGAAGGGATTGCCGCTGTCCTACAATAAGGATCTGCAGGAGGACAAGGAGGGGGTCTTTGATACTCATGATACCCTGCTTGGCATTCTTGGGGTGTTTACGACGATGGTCGAGACCATGCAGGTTGACCGGGAGCGTACAGCCGGAAGCCTCGAGGGCGGGTATCTCGAGGCGCTTGGAGTCGCGGACTACCTGACCCGAAAGGGAATGCCCTTTCGGGAGGCCCATGGCCTTGCAGGGAGCTGTGTACGGAGAGCCGAGGAGCTGGGGGTTTCGCTTCCTTCTCTCGACCTCGAGGAGTACCGCTCCATCCACGAGGCCTTCGAGGAGGATCTCTTCGAGGCGATCTCGGTCGAGGGCTCGCTCGCCGACAAGGATGTGCCCGGGGGTACCGCCCCGAGCCAGGTCGCCGCGCAGCTCGAGCGCTGGAGGGAGGCGCTCAAATGATCATGGGCCAGGTAAAGAAACAGAACCAGGAGACCGGCGCGGTTGCCGGTCGGATTAACGCGCTCCAGGCGCGATTCCAGAAGGACCACGGATAACCAAATGAACCAGGCCAGGAAAATCGTTCTAGCTTATTCCGGAGGACTTGACACCTCCTATTGCATTCCCTACCTGCTCGAGCAGAAGGGCTTTGAGGTCGTGACCGTCACGGTTGACACCGGTGGATTCGATGCCGCCGAGCTCGCCGAGATCGAGGAACGCTCGAGCTCCCTGGGAGCCATCGAGCACTACACCATCGACGCTCGCCAGGAGGTCTTCGACCGCTGGGTGAGCTACCTGGTGAAGGGCAATGTGCTCCGCGGCCAGGTCTATCCACTGGCGGTGGCGGCCGAACGCGTGGTGCAGGCCGAGGTCATCGCCCGCAAGGTGAAGGAGACGGGAGCGGATGCCGTCGCGCATGGCTCCACGGGAGCCGGCAATGACCAGGTTCGCTTCGATACCGCCTTTCATGTGCTGATTCCGGGAATCGAGATTGTCACTCCCACCAGGGATGAGAAACTCAGCAGGGAGGAGGAGTACGACTTCCTGAAGGAGCGGGGCGTCGATATTGACCCGAGCGTTCGCGAATACTCGATCAATTCAGGGCTCTGGGGCTCGACGATCGGCGGTGGTGTGACACACGATTCCGGCAGCGAGATTCCGCGTGATGTCTTTGAGCAGGCGGTGGCTACCGATGAGGTGGAAGGTGGCGAGCTGCTCGAGATCGGCTTCGAGAAGGGAGTACCGGTCGCGCTTGGCGGTGAGGCGCTCAATGGCGTCGACCTGGTAAATAAGCTGGGTGAGCTCTGCCGGGGCTACAGGGTCGGACTCGGAGTTCATATCGGGGATACGGTCCTTGGCATCAAGGGGCGGATCGCGTTCGAGGCCGGGGCGGCGATAGTGCTCATCCACGCGCACCGTGAGCTCGAGAAGATAACCCTGACAGACTGGCAGCGTTTCTGGAAGGACCACATGGCCTCCTTCTATGGAAAGCTGCTGCATGAGGGGCAGGCCTTCGAGCCCGTGCTCAGGGACATAGAGGCCATGATCGATTCTTCCCAGGAGCGCGTGACTGGAACGGCCGGGGTGCGCTTCGGCCCCGGGACCTTCAGCGTTGTCACGACCGCGAGCCCCTGCACCATGGCGGGCGCGGAGGCCGGCGTCTACGGTGAGATGCCCAAGCTCTGGGAAGGCAACGACGTTCGGGGATATTCGACGATTTCAGCGATTCCTTCACGGCTCTACAGGAGCGCCGGGGAGAATGACCAGGCGAAGGACGAGTGAAGCTTCAGAGAGGGTGAGATGACCAATTCGGCAAACGACCAGCTGAGGGTGGGTGTTTTCGGGGGCTCCGGTTATATCGGCGCCGAGCTGCTGCGCTATCTCAGCGCTCATCCCGCCGTGTCTCTTTCCTGGGTGACCGCGCATTCCAACGTCGGGCAGGAGGTGGGCGCTGTCCTGCCGAATCTCAAGGCCGCGGTGCCCGGAGCCTTCATCTCCCAGGCGGAGGGGGAAGAGAGGGTCTCCGAGGTCGATGTCGCCTTCGCGGCCCTTCCTCACAACGAGTCTCAGAACCTGGTTCCGAGGCTTGCCGAGGCCAGTCCTGAGATACGTTTTATCGACATGGCCGGCGACTTCCGGACCAATGACGCCCAGGGCTATGAGAAATACTACGGCTGCGAGCATGGCGCCGCTGACTGGCTGCCGCGTTTTACCTACGGCTTCACCGAGTTCCAGCGCGACAAGGTGCGTGAGGCCCGCCTGGTGGCGAATCCGGGTTGTTTCGCCACCGGCATGCTGCTCGCCCTGGCGCCGCTGGCCGCCGCCGGGCGGCTCTCGGGAGATGTCTGCCTCCTGGGCCTGACGGGGTCCTCGGGTTCCGGAAACAAGCCGAGCTCGACAACGCATCATCCCGAGCGTTTCAGCAATGTACGCTCCTACAAGCCGCTGGCTCACCAGCACATGCTGGAGGTCGAGGCGTTTCTCGGTGGGCTGGGCGAATCCGACTTCAGCCTGCAGTTTGTGCCCCAGTCGGGTCCCTTCGTAAGAGGCATCTTCACGACCATCTTTACCCCGGGAGTGGGAGCTGACGATCTTCACGCGATCTATGCCGACACCTACGGCGGGGAGAGCCTTGTGGAGGTGATGGAGGGCTCTCCCGATCTTCGCTGGGTCCAGGGCTCACCGCGGTCCTGGGTAGGAGTCGGCGGCGAGGGAGATAATGGCGTGGTGTTTACCGTGATCGACAACCTCGGCAAGGGAGCCGCTAGCCAGGGTGTGCAGAACATGAACCTGATGTGCGGCCTGGATGAGACCGAGGGTCTTCGCGCGCCGGGTGGATTTGTTTGACGGCCGCGGACATGCCCGGTTGGAAGCAACAGGAGAATCAAGCAGGATGAATTCAAAAGAAACCGAGGATCGCTACATCCTTCCGACCTACAACAATATTCGTTTTCCCCTGAGCTTCGTCCGAGCTGAAGGAAGCTATGTTGAAGATGATTCGGGCGGCCGCTACCTCGATCTCTATGGAGGGCACGCCGTCTGCGTGCTGGGTCACTGCCATCCGAAGTGGGTTGAGGCGATCGCGGAGCAGGCGGGTACTTTCGATTTCTATTCGAACCTCTGTTATTGCCCTGTTCGGGCGGAGGCCGCCAAGCTCATGGTCGAGCGGTGCTATTCCATGCACCAGGCGTTCTTCTGCAATTCCGGAGCCGAGGCGAATGAGACCGCCCTGAAGATCGCCCGCAAGGCGACCGGTAGAGAATACGTTGTTTCCATGGAGGAGGACTTCCATGGCCGGACGATCGGCGCGCTCAGCGTGACGGGCTTCGAGAAGTCGCGCGCCCTCTTCCCACAGAACATCTCCCGGTGGACGCGTTTTCTTCGTCTTGGCGACCTGGAGGCTTTTGATTCCCTTGATCCGGAAGAGATCGCGGGCGTCATCCTCGAGCCTCTCCAGAGCGTCGTCGGCGTCAAGATGGCCGAGCCGGAGTACTACCGGGGGCTGCGGGACTGGTGTGATCGTACCGGCGCCGTGCTGATCTTCGACGAAGTGCAGACCGGAAACGGCCGAACCGGAAAATGGTTTGTCGGTGAGCACTGGGGGGTAGAACCGGACCTCGTGACCACGGCCAAGGGTCTGGGCGGGGGCTATCCTGTCGGCGCCGTTCTCGCGAATGAGAAGATCTCGGCCACGGTGGAAGCCGGAGACCAGGCCACCACCTTCGGGGGAGGCCCGATGGCGGCCGCGGCGGTGGCCGCGACCTATCGCATCATCGAGGAGGAGGGTCTCGTCGAGCAGGTGGCACGGCTGTCCAGCGGCGTTATCGAGCGCCTCGGAGGATATGTCGGCCGGGGAATCGAGGAGGTTCGGGGTCTTGGCTATCTTCTCGGCGTGCGTTGCGAGAAGCCGGCGAAGGAGATCCAGGCGGCTCTTCTCGATCGCGGCATCCTGGTTGGTACCTCCGGAGATCCCCAGACCTTCAGGCTCCTGCCTCCACTGACGGTAAGCGAGGAGGAGTGGGGAGTCTTCTTCGCGGCGCTGGATGATATCTTCGCCTGAGCCGATTTTCGCGCGCCTATAATGGCTTGCACATCCCCGGCTAAAGTGGGACATTCAACGCCTTCAAAATACTGGTGGAGTCGTTAGATGCGGCATTTCTACAGCTTGAACGAGTTCTCCTCTGAACAGATAGGGGAGTTTGTTAACAGGGCTCTCGCCTTCAAGGAGAACCCCTATTCGGAGGTTCTTGACCATCGCCAGATAGCCCTCCTCTTTCTGAACCAGTCCCTGCGTACTCGCTGTTCCTTCGAGGTAGCGACGAGGGAGCTGGGAGGAGATGTAAGCACTCTCGATGCCGAGACGCTCTTCGCCCTGGAGACCGAGTTCGGCAAACGCATGGACGGCGCCTCAGCCGAGCATGTGAAGGAGGCCATCGGCGTCTTCTCGCGTTACTTCTCGGCCCTGGGCCTGCGCTCCTTCGCGCGCGGCGAGGACCAGCAGGAGGATCTCCTGGACAAGACCTTTACCACGTTTCTCGAGCACGCGAAGATCCCGGTCTTCAATATGGAGTCGGCACTGTACCACCCCTGCCAGGCGCTCGCCGATCTCGTGACCATCAAGGAGCTCTTTCAGGATTTCCAGGGACGCAAGGTCACCATTACCTGGGCGAACCATCCGCGCGCCCTTCCGATGGCTGTTGCCAACTCGGCCCTGCTGGCCATGACGAAGATGGGGATGCACGTCACCCTCGCTCATCCGGAGAAATTCGAGCTGCAGGAGGGAATCATGAATATGGCTGGCGACTTTGCCGGCGAATCAGGCGGCAGTGTAGAGGTTGTCCATGATCGTCTCGAGGCGGCCGCCGATGCCGATGTGATCTATGCCAAGTCCTGGGGATCCCTGCTGCGTTACGATGACCCTGCCGCTGAGCAGGATCTTCGCGACAGCCTGAAGGATTGGGTGGTGGACAGCGAGATGATGAGCCGTACGCGCAGAGCCTATTTCATGCATTGCCTGCCGGTGCGCAGGAATGTCGTGGTCAACGATGACGTTATCGACAGCAACCGGTCCGTTGTTCTGCAGGAGGCGGAGAACCGTCTCCATGCCCAGAAGGCGATTCTTGAATGGATTTTTTCCTGAGCGACTCACGCCGCGTCTCCAGCCCCGCCTCGCGGCGGCCGGCAAGCCTTCCGCTTGTCGGGTGCTTGTTGGCCGCGTTGATCCTGGGGCAGGGCCTCTGGTCCGGGCGGACCCTGGCGGGGCCCCTCGAGGCCGGAATCCCGCCGGAGTCCGTCCTCTTCCTGCACTGGCAGAACGCGAAAGATTCGGGCTTCGCCTCCACCTATCTCGGTCATTTGCAGGAGAAGATCGCGAGCTCAGGGTTCCTTGACACGTTTTTCCGCCACCTGGGAGAAACGTTTCCTCCCGCTTCGAGAAAGGCCTTCACATCTCACCTCAAGCGCTGGCGAGGCATCGTTTCCAACCTGCCGTGGTGGCACCTCGCCTCATCCGAGGTGGCGATCGGCGGACGGGTGGGAGCCCGGGGAACCTTTGAGTTTATTCTCCTCTTTCGTAGAGAGAAAGAGAAGATCGCCGCGGAGCTGTTGGGGTTGCGGGACCTGCTCTACGCCTATTCCAGCCTGGGTGAAGAATATGAACTCGAGGTCGGTATTCGAAACGGCGCGGCGACCACGGTTCTTCAGAATGGTCTCGACCTGCTTGACCAGATAGCGGTTAGCGCCCAGGGGGACGTGATCGGGATTTCGACCTCAGCCGCCCTTCTTCGCCGAAGCTTTCAGCTGCTCTCCGGCGAGACTCTCTCTCCGGGCTTTACCCGGACACCCGGCTACGAGCAATTGCAGAGTAAGATGAAGAAGCGCATTGGCAGGAAACCTCCCGCCGGGAAGGAGACCGCGCGTTTCGAGTTTATTTTTCAACCTCGCGGAGTTCTGAAGGATGTGGTGATCCTTGACGTGATTGAGGAGTACCACTATCTCGCGAGCTTTACGCCCGCTGGCGCGGAATCGAGCTCGCGTACTGTCCTCAGCGAGGCCATCGGCAACCCGCTGATAAAGGCGGTTGCCGGTCAGCCCTCGGTTGAGGGACTCGCCGCCGGAATCTCAGCTGACGCGGTCTCCTACAGCGCCACCTCGGGGACGGATCCGGCCGGAGTCTATGAGTTCTGCATGGAGCTGCTTGTCAACATTACAGGGAATGCGGAATCAGCCGAGAGGTTTGAGCGTGAGCAGGCCAGGCTTGGTATTCGCCTGCGGCGCGAGATTCTCCAGAGCCTTACCGGGCGGCGGGTGACCGCGGTCTTTCCTCCCTCGCCGGGCGCTCGACCTTCACGCGCGTTTCTTCTCGAGGTCAAGGATGCTGACAGGGCCTCCAGCGCGATCGCTGGAGCTGTCGAGGCTCTTGCCGGGCCGCTGAGGGAGTGGAACCTGGAGCTTGGCAGCAAGACTGAAGAGGGAGCCAGGGAAGGCTTTCATGTTTTCAGCTCGGGCTTGCTGGGATTCGATATCGCCTTTGGAGTGCGCGGGAACTTCCTGGTCCTGGCCACATCGAGAGAGGCTTTCAGGAAGGTTGCCGCCACCCTCGAGGGCAAGTCAGCCTCCCTGGCTGATGCCGGGGGTCTCAAATGGCTGCCGAAATCGGATCTTGCGGTCGACAGCTTCTACAAGGGCGTGGGCTCGGGGCTCTCCGACCCCGGCGACTGGCTGCTGAAGATCGGCGGCTTGCTGGGTACTCTGCTTCCGGATCCCAGGGAGCCGGCTATTTTAAAGCCGTTCCTGATCTCCCTGCCCCGCCTGGAGGGCGCGCTGCGTTCCCTGGATGTCTTCAGCGACAGCTCTGGGTATTCTCTGCGTGATGGGCGTGTTTTTTTCAGCACAGCCTCCAGCAAATTGCGCCCTGTCGCCGGATTTTAAGCCTTCTCTGCCGGTATAAATCTCCCGACGTTCTTGAGCCATTGGGGAGCGTCCTGCATACTGGTTGCAGTGACCAGCGGCTTGGAATGAGCGGCTGGTAGGTTCACAGACGCGCCCGGTCTTCGGGGGGAGCTCTTCAGGTCATGTTACAGTGCCAGACTTGTAAAAGCTGGAACGAGGATGGAGCGTCCTTTTGTACCCAGTGCGGCCAGCCGGTCGGTGGAGGCAAGAGACGCTGGGGGTTGCGTCACACGCTGGTTCTCATCGCAGGGCTGGCGGGAATCCAGGCGGCCGTTTTCTTTTATTTTTTCGAGCAGCCTGTCGAGCCTGGTGTGCCGCAGGGGCAGGGACAGCCGCGCTCCGTCGCCGTGATGAAGCCGGCGGTTGAGGGAGAGACTCCCGCGCCGCCGCCTGCCAGGGCGGGGAAGCCGCTCTCGAGCCGGAAGAAGCCCGGACCTGCCTCGAAGGCTTCCTCCAGCCCGCCCACGGTTCGCAGAGTCAAGGTCGATTCGGCGCTGGCCATTCTCGAGCTCTTTGACAAGAGCGGTCAGTTCGCGCGGATTGCACAGGCGGTGGTTGTCCATCCCGATGGGGTGGTGCTGACACGCTACAGCCCTCTTCTTGGAGCTTACAAGGTGAGATGCCGCCGTGAGGGCGTAGCCGGGAGCATCCCGGTCACAGGTATCATTCGCTACAACCAGCCCTCAGACCTGGCCCTGTTGCGCCTTGCGAGGTCGGGGCAGAAGCTGGCCGCTCTGGAAATCATCACTCGCTCTACAGCAGATGGGCTGGCCAATGAGGATGAGATCAACATCTTCGACGGCCCCGGAGGCCGACCGGCAAGGATCGCCGAGGCTTTCTTTTCCACCGCGGATGGGCATTTGGGGATCCTGCTGGCTGATTCGCCGGGAATTGATGAAGAGTCCTTCCTGGCCGTCTCAAAGGCGGGGGAGGTCATCGGGTTGTGCCGCCCGATGGTGGACAATGTTGTGGGGCTTCCCCGCAGGACGATTCCCGCCAGGCCCCAGGGCTTGAGGGTGTTCATCGACCCTGCCAGCGTTTTCCTGCGGGAGTTCCTGGTCGAGCCCGTCAGCTCTACCGTGGCTGATAATACGATGAGAATTTACGAAGGCACCTTTGATGACCTCGAGGCCCGGGCGCGTGAGAGCTACCGGACGAAGCGCTGGGGAGAGGCCATCGAGCTTTTGCGGAAGGCGATCGAGCGCGGGAATGTTGAGAATGTCGAGGTGGTGCGGCTTGACAGGTTGTTCGATTTTTTGCGGGAGAGCTACCTGGGAGAGATCGGCCGTCTGCAGGACAGGCGCCGCTTCGAGGAGGCCGCCGAGATGGCTCGTCGGGGACTCGAGTTCTTCGCCAGGGATGGGATTCTATGGTTCAAGCTGGCTGAGATCTGCGCCGAGCTGGAGCTGACTCGCGAGGTGATTGACGCTCTTCTGCAGGTCCGGGCGCTCGAGAGTTCACGGCGGATCGCTCCCATGCTGGAAGGAGCCTATCATCAGCTGGCACGGGATGCGCTCAAGGAGAACGACGGGCGCCGGGCGGAGCTGGCTTATGTCGAAGGGATCGAGCAGATTCCCGATTCAGCCATACTCAGGCTGCATCTCGGACAGCTTTACCAGGAATGGGCGATCTACCAGGATGCGATCAGGCTGCTGGAAGAGGCGAAACAGCTCGATTCCGCCCTGGCCCAGCAATCGGACGTCCTGCTGGGTAGAATTGATGACATCCTTTCGAGCAGGGAGGCGGTTGTCATTCCCATACCTGAAGGGGCTCCATCGATCAGCGCCAAGATGCTGCTGGATGGAAGGATGGAAGAGACCTTTGTGATTGATACGGGCGCCACCTATACGGCTATTTCGGAGACCCTGGCGCGTCGGCTCGGTTACGCGTTTGAGCGCGGAGAGCGGATCAACGTGACCACGGCGGCCGGGAGGATGCAGGTTCGCAGGATTCGCCTGGTTTCCGTTTCACTGCAGGGATACGCGGTGCACAATCTGCCCGTCATCGTTTTGCCTGACAGCAAGGGGAGGAGCCTCAATCTTCTTGGGCTCAATTTCCTCAATTACTTCAAATACAGTGTCGATTCGACCCGCGGGGAGTTCCGCCTCGAGCGCCCCTGAGAGGTCCGCCGGCCGCCAGCCGTTTGGGTAGAATCTCCGGCATCAAAAAAAGGAGCCGGAATCCATCCGGCTCCCTTCATTATTAAGCTGGTTGTTCGGCTTCGTGACGCCTACTTGGGCTTTCCGCCTCCAGCTGGAGGAACGGGGCCGAAGACCTTCGGCTTCGCCGGCTGAGGCTTCGAGCTGAGAGGGCGCGATGTGCCGCCGGTGAATTTGTTGGTCGAACTTTTGCGGGTGATGGATGACCCCATGGAGGCCGTGGCGTTGATCTTGATCTCCTTCAGGGTTGGATCATCCGTGGCGACCAGGATCTTTTCCACGACTCTTCTCGTTCCGGCCTTGGGCTTCTTGAAGAGCTCTACGGAGAGCGCGTATTCTTTACCGGGGGTGATTGTCGACAGCTTGGTCTTGAAGTGCTCCCCCTGGAGACGGACTCCCGTGATGTTGAAGGTGTGGTTGGAGTCGAGGCTCTTGATGCGCAGCTCCTTGGTCGGAAGAGGGCCGCCGGCCTTGTCGAGTTTCTCGGTTTCTCTGCGGCTGAAGTAGACCGAGGGAGGACTCGCTTCAATGCGGTCTTTGACAGTGATCGATACACGCACAGGCAGGTCGAAGCTCTTGTTCTTGACCGTGACATTGGCGTCAATTTCCGCATAGTGATATTTGCGAGTGTCTTCCGGAAGTTTCGGGGTGACCAGCAGCTCGTAGGAGCTGTTCGCTTCAATTTCCTTCATCTCAATGCTGACGACCTCGCTTTTGCTCGAGGCCTTGTTGAGCTTGAAGGAGTTTTTAGAGGACTTCTTAAGGCTGATGGTGAGCGGCTTGATCGGCACTC
The DNA here is from genome assembly GCA_913042995.1 of uncultured bacterium. Classification (GTDB taxonomy): domain Bacteria; phylum Planctomycetota; class UBA8108; order UBA8108; family UBA8108; genus UBA8108. Next base: position 34,987 of record CAJWMA010000003.1, read on the forward strand.
CCCGTACGACGGTAATCCTGGGCAGCTTGGGTTCGATCAACACGGCGGTCTCGATTTTCCCCGTCATGGTGAGGGTCTGGGTCGTCTTGCTCGCATTGGTGCTGATCTGGGCTGTTTTACGGATGGTTCCTGAAAATTTCTTGGTGTCGACCTTCAGGGTAATCTTGCCGGTGGCCCCGGGCGCGATGACCTGGCCTTCTCCGCCGACCGTGGTGCAACCGCAGGAGGGTTTGATCTTTTCAATTCGCAGGGGAGCTCCACCGCTGTTCGTGACGACGAAGTCATGGATCACCACCTCGCCTTGCAGCACCGAACCCCAATCGAAGACATCCTCGGCCACCTTAGACAGGGGCGGCGAGAAGTTCTTCGGCGGCGGCTTCAGGAGGTAGCGTTTTTTCTTGGCGCTGCCAGTCTTGGCCGGGGCGACCTTTCCGGCCTGGGGAGTCTTGGCGGTCTTCTCGTCCTGGGATGAGATCTGTCCCGTGGAGAGCAATCCGAACACAAATGCCAGGGCTACAACCAGACCCTGACGATGGATCATTTTCTTAGAAAAGGTCAGCATGACGTTACTTTAACTCCAAAACGAAATAATGGTGAATTGCCTGTCCCGGTCGGCCTTACTTGCCGGTTAACTGGTTAATTGGAGCCTCCCGCGGCGGCAGGGGCGGGGTTATTTTTTGGCCTGGCTTTGCGGAGCAAAATGGCTTGGATTTTGAACTCCTGCAGGTTCGGGTCATCATCGTCGGTGTCGACGAGAATGGTCTCTACGATTTTCCTGGCTGTGGTGGCATTGGGCTTTTTGGCAAGTTCAATGGCCAGTTTATATTCTTTACCGGGTGCTACGGTTTCGAGGCGGGTCTTGATGTGTTCGCCTTGGATTCGAATTCCGGCAATGTTAAAGCTGTGTGCCGGGTGGAGGCTTTTGATTATTATTTCCCTGGTTGCGGGGGTAGTGCCGGGGTTGTCGAGTCTCTCGATATCCTTGCTACCGAAGTAGACCGAACTCGGGCTCACATCGATTCGCTTTTTTCGCTCGGATTTGGGTAGAGCAACAGCAAAAGGTTTTTTCAAGTCTTAGAAGAAGAATTTGAATCTGTTTTATTTGTCC
>CAJWMA010000004.1 GCA_913042995.1 uncultured bacterium
CCGATCTGACACTCCCCATCGTGTAGAGACGACCCCCTGAGATGGAAAAGGATGAATAGCCCATTCCCGCCCCACCCGCTTTCCACAGGATTTTCGGGCCACCCTCCGGCCATTTTTTCAGGAGGCCTGTCTCGGTAGATTTTCCATCCCGCCTAGGCCCCCTCCACTGTGGCCATTCACCCGAAGAATCGGCCCATAGGAGAGATCCCGGCAGAAAAACCATGGAATGGCAAAGCCAAACCATAATGAACAGAAAGCGACAGACCCTGTTGTCTTTAAGTAGCAAAGGCATAGCAAGGCTCCAAGGGTAATAGATGATCTGATCGAACCGTTTGATATAACACCTGCGCCGCTGAGCAGGTAAAGCTAGTCATCATAGCCGAAGAATCGCCTAATCGCATTAGTCCCTTTAACCTATGTAATGATCTACTCGAAAAAGCGACAGACCCACCGTCCCAGGCAGAGAGCTAACGGGATGATAAAAAACATGACGCGAGAGAACGACGACATGCGGCTCCAGAGCGATCGGGTTCTCTCGGAAAAAAAACCTACCGCGATCGCCAGGGCCACCAGGAAAAAGGAAAAAGGGTGGAAGTTCCATGCGGAAACAAACTCACCCTGCACCAGGGCCAGGCAGGAACGCGTCATGCCGCAACCGGGGCATTCGAGGTCGGTGGCCAGGCGGAAGGGACAGGGGATGATGGCCAGCTCTTCGCCGGAAGAGCTTGAGAAGGCCATGTAGAGACCCACCCCTCCCAGTCCAAGAAGAAACAGCCTTGCGAGGCGTGTGTGAGTCAACATCGCTCGTCACTAGGATGGGTTATAGAACTTGTTGATCTCTTCCTGCTGGATGGCCATCGAGGCTATGGGGAACCCAAAAAACGAAACCACGACACATATCGCTCCCAGGTTCGGGTTGATGTGCCAGCCCCTCTTGCGCTGGATCTCGATGATGCCGTTGGACATCTGATATTCAGTGTAAATACCGTAAATTCCGCAGGTCAGAATAGAGAGCAGGAACCATTTCCAGAAACCGTACTCCTCCCTGCCCAGCCAGGCATTCAGAACCCTGAATTGCCTGGCCTGCCAGAACAGGGCGTAAAATCCACAGGTCAAAATTGTGAGAACGATTCCCGTACCTATGCCCACAAAAGCCTCGTCTCGCACAACAGGCACAGGATCCCTGTAGGAAGAATCGCCGGCGCTTTGACCGCCGCCGGTCTCCCCGGGTACTTTTTCCCCGCAATAGTCACAAAATTCCGCGCCCTCAACGAGACTCTCGCCACAAGCTGGACAATCAGCCATCTCTCAATACCTCCAATTAAGACCCAAGTTCGCCCTGCAGGGTAACAGACGCGACCATATCGGAAAAGACCCGGTCCTGCCTGCCAGGAGAAAACTCCGCCGAACAGGAACAGCCAAATGAAGTTTGCTGACGCAACATCAGCCCAGGTTCTTATTTTCGGAGAAGCTGTAGAATTTGTTGATCTCCTCCTGTTGAAGAACGGCCGTCAGGAGCCCGGCTCCAAACAGGGTAGCAAGGAGACTCAGAATTCCCAGGCCGCGGTTTTCCGGCCAACCCATCCTGCGCTGGATCTCGTTGATGTCACGGCCCGTCTTGTATTCATGGTAAAGCGTGTAGAGGCCGCAGCTAAGCAGGCTCAGCAGCAGCCACTTCCAGAAGCTATGCTCCTGCCGGCCAAGCCAGGAGTTCAGCACCTTCATCTGATGGCGTTTCCAGAAAAAAAGGTAGAAGCCGAAAGTAAGGATGCTCAACAGGACTCCTCTCCAGATCTTGAGACGACCCGCCGACTCCGGCATCGGCCGAACGCCTGCCGGCCCGGCCCTGTCAGACCTCGACCCGGAATAGGAAAACCTCTCCCCCGAATAAGGTGAAGATTTCGGGTCTCTTGCCACCTGGACCGCGACCTTCGCCGCAAAGCCTGAAATAAAGCCCCCTATAAGGCTGCCATAGATGATAAGGCCCAATAACTCACCGGGGTCTCCTCCATCGCCGACAAAATAAACAAGCGTGGCGCCGGTGAGAAGAGCCCCGAGGAGGGAGCAAAAGATGACAAGAAAGGCGGAGCCCCGTGAAGAAGACTTCTCCTCTGCCCTTGCGGAAATTCTCGAGGGCGCATCGCCGGGATATTCTCCCAGCCCCGGTTGACCCCGCGGCAGGTCACCACCGCAATAATCACAGAAGGTCGCGTTCTTGGAAACCTGCTCGCCGCATCCAGGACAGTAGACCATGATCATTACCCGTACTTTGTTTCAGCCCGGCAGGAATCTACAGCCCTCACCGGGGCTGAGCCGATTCAGCGGCGCCTCGCAGCCCCTGACTGAAAATCTGCCGCGTATCGGGATGCCGGTAGACCAGCAGTGCCCAGAGGCCCAGGGGTAAAGTGAGCGGGGTGAGGAAATCAAGCGCCCCCAGGCATTGCCCGAGCCTGCGAGACCAGGGGAAGGGGCGAGCGGCGGCCAGCAACTGGATCGCCCTGAGCAGCCCCAGGAACACCAGGGCTCCGCCAAGAACGAAGAACGCCTCCCGATCCCCTGGCTCCGGACGAGCCGAAGAATGATAGGTAGGCAGCCACCCGCCAGTTCCCCCTGCCCACCCCGCCGCGACAAGCGTAATCCAGGCGCCGAGGCCCAGCTCGAACAGAAGCCTGAAAAAAGTTACACAATGAATAGCCTTCAGATGTCGTTGCAAAAACAGGAACCTCGCAGGAGAGAGACGGAAAACCGGGGCGTCCGCGAGGGCCATTGTCTTGAATCGGGAGTGATCCCGCAAGCCGCTAAAATGATGAAGGCGGACGCTGGAAGCGGATACCGGGCCGGCCGGCGATCCGGTATGCTTCACCCATGCGAAAAGAGGCGCCGCTCATCAGGCTGATAGAGGTTGAGGCCTTCATCCACGACATCTCCACGCGGATGCCTTTTCGCTACGGTATCGCCTGCATGACAGCGGCTCCAGCCCTCCACATACGCCTCACGGTCGAAGACTCCAATGGAAAAACCGCCCGAGGGGTCGCAGCCGATGGTCTGCCGCCGCGCTGGTTCGACAAGGATCCGGAAAAGAGCCTGCGGCGGAACGTCGAGGACCAGGTGAAGGCGATGGTCCTGGCCCGGGACATCTACCTCGACTGCGGAGCCAGCGCCGCAACCGCGGCCGAGCACTGGCAGGCCGCTCTTCCCCGGGTCTACGAGGATGGCTCCAGGGCAGGACTCAACGCGCTGACCTCGGCCTTCGGCAGCTCTTTCTTCGAGCGGGCGATGCTCGATGCTCTCGCCAGGCTCCGCGGTCTGTCCTTCTTCGAGCTCCTGAAAAATGACCTCACGGGACTCGAGACCGCCGCCATACTTCCTGACCAGCCGCTCGAACGGCTCCACTGCCGGCATACCGTAGGCCTGGGCGACCCGATCCGCGCCAGCGACATCTCCAGTGAGGACCGCCTGCGCGACGGGCTGCCGCAGGCTCTCGAGGAATGCATCGACGAATACGGCCTGAGCTACTTCAAGGTGAAAGTTTGCGGCGATGATGACACCGACCGCGAACGTATCGGAGAGCTGACCCGTCTGTTCGAGGAACGCTGCGTCGATGGCTACTCCATCACCCTCGATGGAAACGAGCAATACAAGGACCCCCGCCAGCTGATCGAGCTGCTCGACAGGCTCTCCCGAGAGACCTCAACGAGGCGTTTCTGCGAACGAATCCTCTTTATCGAACAGCCGCTCAGCCGGGAAACCGCGCTCTCCTGCGACCAGGAGGCGGGACTGCGTGAGCTGGCAGGAATCAGGCCCATCATCATCGATGAATCCGACGACAGCCTCGACAGCTTCAAGAGGGCCGTGGCCCTCGGCTACAGCGGCGCCTCGCATAAGAACTGCAAGGGAATCTTCAAGAGCCTCCACAACCGGCGGATCGTCTGCGAGCTCAACCGGGAGGCTGGCGAAGAACGCTATTTCCAGAGCGCCGAGGATCTCGCGAACCTTCCCATTATTCCCCTCCAGCAGGATCTCGCCGCAGTGGCGGCCCTGGGAATTCCCCATGTGGAACGCAATGGCCACCACTACTTCCGCGGACTCGACCACCTGCCCCCAGCCGAGGCGGCGGCGGCCCTGGAAGCCCATCCGGACCTCTACCAGCCATTTGCAAACTCCGCCCGCCTGCAGATCCGAAACGGCAGCCTCAAGATAGCCTCCCTGCAAGGCGAGGGCTTCGGCTATGCCTGCGAGCTCAGTCTCGAAGAACGCCTGCCCCTCGATGACTGGTCCTGCTCCATGTAAGACCTTGTCGCAGGGCGCGGCAAGCGTGGCAGCGGTCCTTTTCTTCACCCGGGCTTGCTGCTATGCTGAAGGTTCGTCGCGGCGGTCCTGCCGCGAAAAATCAATCCTTTATGCCCTCTTATGCAAGGAGCAGACATGCGCGGAAAATATCTCGTCATCGGTCTTGCGCTCCTCACCGGCGGATTCACGGCGAGAGCCGTGGCTGACGATGCCGGGAAGAACGCGAAAGCGCCGAACTCTCTTTTTGAATTCAAGGCGAAGGACATCGACGGAAAGGCCGTGGCCCTGGACAAGTTCAGGAACCAGGTTCTTCTCGTCGTCAATGTCGCCAGCAGGTGAGGCCTCACCGGACCACAGTACTCGAGTCTCGAGTCACTCCAGAAAAAGTACAAGTCCAGGGGTTTCCAGGTGCTTGCGTTCCCGGCCAATAACTTCAATGGACAGGAACCAGGAACGAACCTGGAGATCAAATCCTTCTGCCGGAAGCAGAAGAAGGCGACCTTCCCTCTCTTCTCCAAGATCTCGGTAAAGGGCGCTGATATGCACCCGATCTACAGGTTCCTCACCGATAAGAAGAACGCCAAGCTCGGTGGAGCCGTAAAATGGAACTTCCAGAAATACCTCGTCAACCATGAGGGAAAGGTCCTGGCGAAATTCTCGCCCAGGGAGGATCCCATGGGCGCGAAGGTAACGGCGGCGCTGGACAAGGCCCTGACCGCTCGCGGCGCCTACAAGAAGCCCGCGGGATCGAAGAAGAAGGGATAGGACGCGCAGGAAGCGAACCGCGGCCCGGGGTTCCCCCCGGGGAGCTGCAGGGCCGCGGACCGCCCTTCCCGCAAGCGCGGGACTCTCAGTCCTCTTCGAGGAGAGCCCTCCAGTCCATGGAATCATCTCCATAGGCCAGGACGGAAGGATTGCGCAGGTCGTCCTTATTGTAGAGCAGCCTGCGCCCAGAGAGATCGACCAGGTAGCCCCCGGCCGTCTCGAGAATGCATTGGGCCGCGGCGGTGTCCCACTCCATGGTCGGGACGAGACGCGGATAGAAATCCGCCTTCCCCTCCGCCACCAGGCAGAACTTCAGCGAGCTCCCCATGCTGACGCACTCGGCCCCATCGAGACGCTCGAGCAGAGCCTCCACCTGCGGGCCAGCGTGATCCTTGCTCGCCACGATTCTCAGGCCCGGCGGATCAGCCGGACTCACGATGATCTCGTCGACGGATCCATCCGCGCGGATGGCGAAAGCTCCATCGCCGCGCGAGGCGTAATAGTATTCACCAGTGGCTGGCGCGTGAACAACACCCAGCACCGGCTCGTCTCCCTGGACCCGCGCAATATTCACCGTAAACTGGCCGCTCTGCTTGATGAACTCCTTGCTCCCATCAAGAGGGTCGACGACCCAGAAATCATGCCAGCTCTTACGGTCGGCTATTTCATCCTTGTCCGACTCCTCCGACAGCACCGGCAGCCAGGGGTCCAGCACCTGCAACGAGTTCACGATCACAAAGTGGGCCGCCTTGTCGGCAAGCGTAAGCGGTGAATTGTCCTCCTTGTACTCCACCGGGGCATCGCTTCCGTAATGTTCCATCGCGGCGCGCCCGGCTGACGCCGCGATCTCCAGTACCTGTTCCAACAGCTGGTTGTTCATATCTTACTCCCTGAGATCCGCGGCCTGATCATCTTGAACCATCGGCCCCGCGGAACTAATATGCGCGACGATATGCTAACCGAGCTTGAAAAAGTGATCAACGCGCGGCGAAGAATCTACCTTCTTCGCCATGGCGAGGTCAGCTACTTTGACCCCAGCGGGGCTCCCTACCAGCAGGCGGAGGTTCCGCTGAACGGAGAGGGCCGGAACCAGGCCTGCGCCGCCGGAAAGGCTCTCAGCGAAGCGAAAATCGACCTGGTAATAACCAGCGGACTGCCGCGAACCCTGCAGACCGCCGAGCTGGCCCTGGAGCAGATCGGCTCCAGGCCGGAAACTGAAACTATCGAGGATCTGCGCGAGATCATGCCCGGCGATACCTTCAAGAACGCCGGCAAAGGCGCCGATCTCGCCTTCGCCAATTCGCTGCGGAAGTCCCTCACGCGGGACACTGAGTTTTTCGGCGGGGAGACCTTCGGTTCACTGGAAGACAGGGTGATCCCAGCCCTCGAAGACCTGGCTGCGCGAGGCGACTGGAAAGAGCTTCTCCTGGTGGCGCACGGGGGAACCAACCGAATGATCCTTTCGAGAGCCCTCGGCGGCGACCTCGACACCTTCGGCCGAATCGAACAGGATGCCGGCTGCATCAACATCATCGATCTCGACGCGGATGGGTCCTTCCTCCTGCGACTGATCAACTACACCCCGGAATCACCCGTGAAGGCCGACATACGCCTGAGTACGATGGAACAGATCTACATGACCTCCCTGCGGCCGGGACGCAAGGCGGAGCCTCCCCCGGGCAATGCCTGAGCGCTGCCCTCAGCCGCCGACCAGCTCATCGAGGGCCGCGAGCAGGCGGTCTACCTCGCCGGAGGTATTGTAGTGCAACAGTCCAACCCTGAGCGCCCCATCGGGCTCGAGACCGAGGGCCTCCGAGAGCGGCTGGGCGTAGAAGTTGCCGCTCCAGGCGAAGATGCCGCGGGCGGCCAGGTGGAGATCGACCTCCGCGCTCGTATATCCCTCGATCGTGAAAGAGACCGTTGGAACCCTCTCACGCTCGCGCTCCGGATCGGTGATGCCCCAGACCTTCAGCCCCTTGACCCCGGCAAGCCCAGCGAGCAGTTGCCTCAACAGGAGTCTCTCGTATTCACCTATAAGTTCCCAGGTCCTCAGCAGCGCCGCTCTTCGATCCGCAGGCTCGCCATCGGTACGCGAGAGATCCGCGAGGTAGTCGATCGCAGCCAGCGTACCGGCGATTCCCTCATGGTTCTGGGTGCCGGTCATCCAGCGGTCGGGAGAGGTGTTCTCCGCCGGCCTTACCTTGTAGGCCGGCAATTCCTCCATCCACTCGCGTCTTCCCCAGAGCAGCCCCACGTGAGGCCCGAAAAACTTGTACGCCGAGCAAACCAGGAAATCACAGCCCCAGCGCTCAACCTCCAGCGGAGCATGGGGAGCGTAGTGTACCGCGTCGACATAGACGAGAGCTCCCGCAGCGTGCGCCAGCGCGATAATCTCTTCCACCGGATGAATCGTCCCGCTGAAGTTGGACGCGCAGGCAATCGCCACCAGCCGGGTCCGGCTGGAGAGCTTCGCGGCCAGGTCATCGAGGTCGAGGGTGCAGTCCTCGGCCCGGATATCGACATAGTTCACCGTCACCCCCGCGTCGGCGGCCGCCAGCACCCAGGGGCTGAAGTTGGCATCGTGGGCCGAGCGGCTCACAATCACCTCGTCACCGGGCTTCCAGGTTTTTGACAGGGCGCGGCTCAGGGCGAAGGTCAGGGTCGTCATGTTAGCGCCGAAGGCCACGAGGTCGGCATCGGCGGAGCCCATAAAGTCAGCCGCCGCGCGATGGGCCTCGGCAAGCATCGCATCGCTCTCACGGCTGGTCAGAAAATGGCCTCCATGGTTGGCATTACAACCGCCAAGATAAGCACCCATGGCATCGATCACGCTCCGGGGAACCTGGCTGCCTGCCGGGCCATCGAAATAAACCGCGGGCAGACCATCGACCTCCCTCTCAAGGGCAGGAAAATTCTTTCGACAGAAGTCAGGATCGAAGCTGGTGGTCATCATCAGGTCCGTTAAGGGTTCTGGAAAGTGAAAGAGCTGAGGCCTCCGCGAATTCTCAGGCCGGCTCGCGCGAAGTATCTTCGCCAGAGCGTGCGAGAATGTCCAGAAAGGGCAGGTTGGATGGAACCAGCGAGGACCGGTCGATCTCTGCAGGAGCTACCCAGCGGATGGAGCTGTGGTAGAGCTCACGAGGCTCCCCCTCGAAGGAGGCGCAGCTGAAGAGATGGAGGGTTATATCGAGATGAGGGTAGCTGTATTCAAGGGTCGAGAGATGCTCCCCGACGGAAACGGCGATCCCAAGTTCCTCCTCCAGTTCCCTGCGGAGCGCCTCCTCGCGGGTCTCTCCCTCCTTGACCTTGCCTCCCGGGAACTCCCAATATCCGGCCATATTACTGCCATCCGGTCGCCGACAGAGCAGGCAGGCCTCGGCACGAACAAGGACTCCGGCAACCACCTCCGCATGAGGACGAGAGCCGGCTGAACCTGGAGATTCCCCTGGATCCATCATGGAGCCGATAGTGCCACGCCGGCGGGACCATGACAAGCTCCCTCATCTGCGTTGACGCTCACCGGCGGGCAACGCACAATCGTGCCAGCAATAACCGTGAAACCGGACCTGGAGAATCGAAGCTCGATATGATGTCAGAACGTTCCCCTGCCTGCAAAGATCTGGCTGAGCGCGCGCGGAAAAACTACCGGGAACAATTCGGCTCCGACCCCGGCATCCTGGCGAGAGCTCCAGGACGACTGGAATTGCTCGGAAACCATACGGACTACAATAACGGCTACATCCTGTCGGTCGCCCTCGAGTTGGCGGTTGTCCTCGCGGCAGGAAAAGACGAAACCTCTCCCCGCCGTCTCGCCGGCTGGAGCTCCGAACTCAACGAGAGAATCGATGCCGGTCTCGAAGAGCCGGCGCCGCTGGCTGGATCATGGATCAACTACCCACTGGGAGTGCTTCGAGAGCTCATGGAGGGCGGCAGACGGCTGCCATCGATCAACCTTGCGGTAGAAAGCTCACTGCCCAGCGGAGCGGGAGCCTCCTCGTCGGCGGCGCTCGAGCTGGCGACTGCCGAGGCGGTCTACGGGTTGCTGGGCGGACGGCCGGAGGAGCCCATGGAGATCGCGAAGCTCTGCCGGAGAGCGGAAAATGATTTCGTCGGCGTACCCTGCGGGATCATGGATCAATTCTCGGCGCTCTTCGGAAGACGCGATCATGTCCTCTTTCTTGACTGCAAGACCCTTGCCTATGAGCGCCTGCCCCTGCGCGGCCCCAGGATCTCCCTCGTCATCGCCGATTCCGAGGTGCAGCACCAGTTGATCGATGGACAATACGCCAGGCTGCGAGCCCACTGCGAAAGCGCGGCAGGCCAGCTGGCCACGGCTCTGGGACGGCCCGTGCCGAGCCTCCGGGAGGTGACGATGGAAGAATTTCTTGACTGCCGGGACACCATCGAGCCGGCGGCTCGTCGACGAGCCGAACATGTTCTCCGGGAAAACGGCCGGGTCCTGGACGGCATCGAGGCTCTGCGAAAGGGTGACAGCGGAAAACTCGGAGAGCTGATGGTCGAGTCCCATGCATCCAGCCGGGATCTCTTCGGAAATTCCTGCGAAGAGCTCGATTTCCTCGTAGAGGCGGCCTCCGGTCTGCCGGGATTTATCGGCGGAAAGCTGTCAGGGGGAGGCTTCGGCGGGGCCACTGTCAACCTGGTAGAAGAAAATGCCGCGGCGGAATTCCAGGCCGCACTCGCGGAGAAATGGACCGCCCGCTTTATGAAACCGCTGCGAATATTCGAAACAAATATCGGCAATGGAGCCCAACTCCTCTAAAAACCACTCTGGGTCGGTAGAATTCGAAATTGCATTGCTCCTCTGGAGGTCGGACAATTACCTTCATAAAGGGTCCGTTATTGATTTATCCTTAGCTAGCCGGACAGGCTCCGCTTGGGTCCGCTGAAAAAACAACCTGCGGTTTGAACGAAAAGGGCTGGAGGTCCTCACATGAGAATGAAGGTAGTCCTGGTTTTTATAGTCTCTATGCTCGGCGCCTGGCAGGCCCAGAGCGCTCAATTCATCCGTGGTGATTCGAACCTCGATGGCCAGGTCGACATTTCTGACCCGGTCGCGCTGCTGGGAATTCTCTTCCTCGGCAATGAGGATCCCGGCTGCGCGGATGCGCAGGATGCCAATGACAGCGGTGAAGCCGACATCTCCGATGCGATCTTTACCCTCGCCTATCTTTTCTCAGGTGGAAGAATGCCGCCGCCGCCCTTCGGTGAATGCGGCTGCGATGAGACCGACGATGACGCGCTTGATTGCCAGACAGCCCCCGAGGGTTGCTCTGCGGACCCCTGCGGCATCGTTGAGCCTCCCCAATGCATCGACCAGGAATTTCTCACCGAGATGATCCGCAGGGAGGTCCCTCCGACCATCTGCATCGCCCCGGATGCCGCGGTCATCGAGGTTACCGACACCATGACGGCCACCGTCTGCCCTGCGGATGAAGACACCATGTGCGAGGGCGAGCCCGGCTGTCCCGTGGCGGTCACGGAAATCACGGCGGAACTCGACATGGACAACGAGCGCCTGATCGGCCATATGGAGGGCAATGTCCGGGGCCTCACGATCCGGGTGGACTCCGGCTTCGGCGGGGATACCGACTGCCAGGTCGATATCGATTTTTCCGGTGATATGATCGTCCCCTTCGTCACCGGCTTTGATGATGAGGACAACCTGATCCTCGTCGAGATCCTGCCGATCGAATTTGACCGAGACAGCGTCGTGATTGAGCTCGACGCCCGGGGAGGTTTTATCTGCAGCCTGCTGGCGGGCTTCCAGGACCTCTTCGTTGAGGACCTGATCGGCCAGCTCGAGATGGCCGCTGGTGACCTGCTCTTTGGTCTCAATGTCGAGCTCGCCGGGCTTCCCTTCTGCGACCAGGACTTCTAGACCCGGACGGAGTCAGCTGTCTTTTCCGCGCCGCTGACGATCCCGTGAGTTCTTTGCGCGAACGGAAGAGGCGTTCCTGGCAGCTGAACGTACGCTCTCTAGCGTACGGCGTGTCTCGCGGCCGCCGGCGCCGGGTTTCTTTCTGGCCAGCTTGAGCACCTGCAGCTTTTCCGACAGCCTGGCACTGCCAAGTGAACGAATCGAGCACCAGGGCTCTTCATCCTGCACATCGACGAGAGACGCTCCGGTCTCTTCCGGTTTGCCGTTCACGCACAGAAGCTTCAATGCTCCCCGGCCGGCGTTGAAGGTCGCATGGACCGTATCGGCCGGGATGTGGGCGATCTCCCCGGTCTGGAGAATCCGCACCTCCTCACCAACCCATTGTTCGGCCTTGCCCTGCAGAACGTAGATGATCTCTTCCATCCCCGGATGAAGATGGAAGGGAATGCCCTCGGTCCTTGGAACCTCGACCCTTACCATCAACAGGCCATCGGAATCCACCAGGTCAGGACGGCACAGCCAGTCATGAGGTCCCCAGGGATAACGCTCGACCCGTGTCTCCTCACGCGTCACAAAGTGACTCTTGTTCCTCTTCACCATCTCTCCCCGCTCTCTTCTCTCTCTTTTCTCTCCACCATTCGAAACCCAGGCAAAGATAGAACAGGCCGAAGCTGATAAGCAGGTCCCTGTCAGCAAACCGTTCCGCCAGGTTTTCGTCCTCAATACGGTACTCGTACCAGAAACCGAGATAATAGACCATTAAGAAACACGGCAACAGCAGCCAGCTGCGGTACCGGGAAAAGGGGAGCAACGGAATGCACCAGGTGAAATACCAGGGGAAGCCAAGAGGCCCCAGGAGCAGAAGCGCCGCGAGAGCATGGAAGCAGGAGCCCAGAAAAACCTTCGGCTCTTCATCGGAACGAGACCTCATCGCCAGCAGGATCACGATCCCCCCGATCAGCAGAGCGCAGACCGAGCGCGCGATGATTCCCGAGAGTTCAAATCCATAGAGCGCGCCGCCAAGGGTCAGCTCGTACTCCCCGGTGACTCCGAAAAACTCGAGGCCCGAGCGCAACACCAGGAAGAAGGCTGCGTGATTCTCCCAATGGAGCGCGAAAATCTTCAGGGCATCACCCCGGCCGCCGGCTCCCTCTCCCCCGGAGACGGCGGAAAAAAGCAGGACCAGGAGACAGGCGGCGCAGAAAAGCGCTCCGGAACGCAGTCCCAGACGGCGCCATAAAAGGGGCAGGAGCACCAGGGGGAAAAACTTCAGGCCCGCGGCAACCCCGAGGGCCAGGCCGCCGGAGAAGAGCCTCAGCGCGCCCGGGCTTCGGCCTCGCCCTCCCCCCGCCGCGGCCACCAGTGCCAGCAGGAGAAAGAAAACCGGCGCGCTGTCCATGTGCCCGGAATTCGAATACTCCTTGAGTACCAGGGGACACCAGGCGTAGAGCAACAGGAGTCCTCGGGGCAAACGGCAGATTCCCAGCAGGACCGCCAGCAACGCGATATTTCCGATATCGAAAAAGAGCAGCAGAACCTTCATCGCAAGCACCTGCGAATTCGGCTCCCAGTCGACAGGGACCAGCGTTCCGTGCAAGGCGAAAAGATATTGAAGGAGGGGAGGATAGACCGTCACGTACTCGCTGTTGTTGACCCTGGCGAGAATCGTCAACAACGACGGGCTCGCCTTCGACAGCTTCGCCTGCGCGACCAGGGAGGCCCCTCCATCGGACGAAGCCTCGAGAACCTCCGCGGGACTGTGGAGGTAGGGATCCAGGCCTGCCGCCGTCACCCTCCCATCCCAGATATAGCGATAGATATCATCCTCCTGGACCGGCCGCGAGAAGAGCAGGAGCAAACGGCACAACAGGGCCAGCAGGAGTACCGGGGTGAGCGGGGGAGGATGTGAAAACGAGCGCAGGGCCGCGAGAAAATAGACGATACCGGACACGGCCAGCACCGTGACCACCAGGAGAAGCGGACGCTGTTCATAAAGGCGGCCGTGCTCAAAGGTCTCGCTCCAGGAGAGCAGGCTGAGAATCAGGCAGCAGCCGAGAAGGAGCGCTCCCGGCAGCCAGAGCCGCCAGTCCATCCCGCCTTGTCTTCTCGTTTCATTCGTTACACCGCGCATCAGCTTTTCCAATATTCCGGATGGTCTCCAGATATCGAAGCCTCACCCGGCCGCTTCCAGCAAGAAGAATCCGGCAGGGCTGGAGATTCCAGCCCCTGGCTGGCATACTGCCCAGCCAGGCAGGCCGTTGCTGAGCCTGTATCCCTCCGCGATCCTGACCAGGAGTAACCCGAATGAACAACCCCCTCAAATCCGCGCTCTCAAGGGGCGAGGTCCAGGTTGGAAGCTGGCTGAACCTGTGCAGCCCCTTCGCGGCGCGCTTTCTCGCCCGGGCGGGTTTCAAGTGGCTGACCGTCGATATCGAACACAGCCCGGTGAACTGGGAGACGGCGGCCCAGATGTTCGGAGTCATCGCGGAGGCCGGCATCGTCCCGCTGGCCAGGGTCCCCTCCAATTCGCATGAAAACATCAAGCGCTGCCTCGACAACGGGGCCTTCGGCATCGTCGTGCCGATGGTCAATACCGCGGAGGAGGCGCGGGCAGCGGTGGCAGCCACGCGATACCACCCAGTCGGAAACCGCAGCGTCGGGGGGAGCCTCCATTGCCTGAACTTCGGCGTACCCGCCCCGGAATACTACGCCGAGGCCAGCAACGAGATCTTTGTCGCTGTCCAGACCGAGCACATCGAGGCGGTCGAAAACGCCGAGGAAATCTGCGCGGTAGAGGGTGTCGATGCCATCTTCGTCGGGCCGAACGACCTGCTGCAGTCCATGGAAAAAACTCCCGGCATGGAATCCGATGACAAGGAGTTCGTCGAAGCCATGGACCACCTGCGAGAGACCGCCCTCAAACACGGTGTTGCCCCCGGGCTCCACACCCTTCTTCCCGAACAGCTCCGCCGCAGGATCGATGAGGGCTGGACCTTCCTTGCGCTCGGAAGCGACGTCGCGCTGATGCTCCAGGGAGCGAAGAGCTCTCTCAGGGAGGCCGGCATCGGGGAAGGCGGAGAATCGACCCGCTATTGACCGGTTTGCGGGGAGGCTGAGTCGGAGGAGGCGCCCTTCCTCCAATGGGTTTCCGGTTTTCCCTCGGCCCGGTTCTGCCTCCGGGCAAGCACGAAGAGCAGGTCCGAGAGCCTGTTGAGATAGGGAATCACCCGCGGGCCGATCGCCTCATCTCTGCGGAGAGCGACGGCCGCGCGCTCCGCACGGCGGCAGACCGTGCGCGCCAGGTGCAGGGTCGCGGCGCCCGCCGCCCCCCCCGGCAGGATAAACTCCTCCAGCGGGCCCAGCTCCCGCTGCAACGTGTCGATCTTATCCCCCAGGCGATCGACCTGGACTCCCTCGATCCGGCAGGCGCCCTCGGCCGGCTTATCAGTCTCCAGGACGGCAAGATCCGCGCCAAGATCGAAGAGATCATTCTGAACCAGGCCCAGCTCTTCGGCGACATCCTCGGCAAGCTCTCCGGCGAGAGCCAGGCCAATGAGAGCGTTCAATTCATCGACTCCGCCGAGGGCCTCGATTCGCAGCGAGTCCTTCGACACCACCTGGCCGCCTCCCAGGCCCGTGTCTCCCCCATCGCCATCGCCGGTGGTAACGCTGGTGATCCTCATAGCTCGCTCAGGCTCCTCCTCAGGATGACTCGAGCTCGTCCCAGGTAACCCGGCCATCGCTCTCCAGGGCCCGGGCGCAGAGAAGGGCTGAGAGGGTCGCGCGGTAGGCCACCTCGATGTCGGCCTCAGGCCTCTTCCCATCGAGCAGGCTCTCGAGAAAGGATGCCATCGCCAGGCTGGTCTCATTGCCGCGGGTCCGGCACAGCTCGCGGCTCTTGCCGGAAGCATCCCAGGCCATGGCGTTGGAGATGTCGACGCCGGCGTTCTCGCAGAAAACCAGCTCGTAGGCGCCGGAAAAGCGTCGATCGGGAATCGAGAAGTTCATGTGACTGAGCTGTACCTTGGCGCCGCCGGGATATTCCAGGATAGCTCCATAATGATCCATGGTGTTCTGCAGGGGAGCGGAGGCACCGGAATGGTTCAAGCCGCCAAGAGCCACCGCCGCCACCGGAGTGGAGGAGAAGACCCAGTTGAAGACATCGAATTGATGGGTTCCCTGCTCGAGGGCCAGGCCGCCTGATTTCTCCTGGCGGAAGAGCCAGGGTTTGTTCTTTCGCGAGCTGGCAACCCCATGCCACTGGGCCCGCACGAAGAGAATTCTTCCGGGCTCGCCGCCCTGCACATACCGGATACTCTCTCGGTAGCGCGGATTGTAGCGCCGCTGGAGACCGCATTGATAGAGCTGGCCGCGCCCCTCGGCATCCGCGCAGGCGCGCCGCAGCTGCCGGCACTCCTCGACAGTGAGCCCCAGGGGCTTCTCGCAGTAGACATGCCTCCCGGCGGCAAGCGCCGTCAGGGTATGGGGAAGATGCTGGTACGCGGGGGTCGAGATGACCACCGCGTCGACATCCCTGCAATCAAGCAGGGCCCTGTAATTCGTAAAACCTCTTGGCCCCGCCCCGGAACCTTCCCCCCCCCTGGCGATCTGAAGAGAGCGCTTGAGCCTGGAGGGATCTACATCGCAGAGCGCGGTAACCCGGGCATTGGCGGAAGCGAGAGCGGCGCCCAGGAGCTGTCGGCCCCGGTCACCAAGACCGATGAAGCCCAGGCGAACCTCGGCCTCAGAGCAGGAAGAATCCGCCGCTCGGGTCGCACGAAGCCCCATCGAGGCTCCCGCAACACCGGCGGAATGAACGAGAAACTGCCGGCGTGAGAGATCTGAGTTGTTTTTCTGCTTGTCGCTATTCATTTGTCGTAACCGTCAAGATACGAACTATCGTTTGTACACTTTGCGCAGGCCAAAGGCAACGCAGATGGACGGTCCCGCCCGATGCCATAGAATCGCAAACAGCTATAAAATAAGCCCAGCACGCTCCAGAGGGCCTCCTGCGAGGTCAGGCCGTTTTCTGAGGCAGATGAAAAGAACACCCTACTTTCCGTTCTTTTCGAGCCATCGGGAGCAGAGAGGAGAACCTGCGGACTACCCGCCCGAAGACCATGGATCAATCTTCCACGATTCGATCAGCCGCCCAGCAGAGCGAAGCTCTTGTCAATCTCTCCGTCTCCAATCATGGCATCACAGAGGATCCGCGCCGTCGCCGGAGCCTGGATGATGCCGGTCTTGAAATTGCCCGCGGCGATCCAGAGATTTTCGAGTCCGGGCCACCTGCCGATGAAGGGGCCGCCCAGGCGCATCGCCTTCGGCCGCAGGCCGGCCCATTGCCTGCTGACCATCTCTTCGGTCGCCGCAGGGAGAATCGTCCGCGCGGCGACCAGCAACTCGGCGAGACCATGCGGCGTGGTCGACTCATCGTAGCCCGCCTCCTCGACCGTGCTGCCGACCCAGGTCCTGCCTCCCGGTTTCGGAACCAGGTAGTAGGCGTTCCCGGAGCCGGCCAGGGCGAAGTGCACAACGCAGCCTGGCGGCGGAAGCTCCAGCTCGATCGCCTGGCCCCGCACCGGCCCCACATCCACCCGGCGCGAGCCGAGCGACTCGACGGCGCGCGGAGTCCAGCAGCCGGCGGCGACAACCACCTGCGACCGCGGCCCCAGGCGGGACGACCAGGGCTCGGGCAGGACCGCCCGGCCTGACTCTTCAGACAACTCCAGCCGGCCCGTCTCCTCTACCAGTTCGACACCAAGCCGCAGACAGGATGAACGCAGGGCCGCCAGCAGGGCGGCAGGATCGATGACGGCCTCACGGTCGAGCTCGAGACCGAACGCCTCTTCGCCGCCGTAGCCGGGAATGAGCTCCTCGATCCTGTCGCGGCCGCGCCAGGACGCCTCCACCCCGGAATTCTTCCAGAAGGTCAGCTCTCTTTCCGGATCGGTCGGCAGCTCATGGCGAAGGTGGATACAACCGCAGGGGCGGTAGCCCGTATCGATACCCGTCTCCTCGAGCAGCTCGGCCGCGATCGTTCCATAGGAGTCGCCTCCCTCTCGCGAAAGCCGCGAAAAAGCGGACTGTGAGAGCCTGGGAGCCTGCAGGACCCCGACAGCGGAACCGCTCGCGCCGGCGCCCAACTGGCGGGCCTCAAAAAGGGTCACCCTCCAGCCCTCGCGGGCCAGCCGGCGCGCCGTGAAAAGCCCTACAACTCCTCCACCCAGAATCGCGACATCATTCATGAAAACAGTACCTGGTCCCTGATTGTCTACCCTGTTGAGACTAACCGAAACGACCGCCGGGAGCATCCCCCCCGAATCCGGCGGCAGAGAATACCGGATGCCTGGCTGGCGAGAATATGCTGTGTCCTCCCCGCGGCGGAGCTTATGATCCGGCTACAGGTCTCTCGCGGCTTCCGTCTGCCTGAGAGCCATGGCCCCCGAACCCTTCATGGTAACTTCGATGCTGCGAGACATACGCTCCCTGCTCCCGCTGGTTTTCTTTACCGCGCTGCTGGCGGCCAGTCCCGGCTGGGGCCAGGACGCGAAAAAGATCGCCGAGATTCTTCGCAAGGCAGCCGAGACGAAGGAAGAAACGGGCCTGAAAACTCCCTCGAAGACCCGGCAGGAGGAAGAAGAGAGGCTCCCCATCTTTCTCCTGCGTGACCGGGCGAGGATCCCGGCCCGGCCCGCATTCGAAACGATCAGCGTACGCACCCGCTACGGCATCCTCAAAATTCCCCGGGAGCAGCTCATCTCCGTACGCTTCGCCCCCCGTATCGATCCCGACCTGGAGAAAAAAACAGCCGCCCTCGTTGAGCGGCTCGGCTCGAGCGCCTCCCCCGGGAGAGAGGCCGCCGCCGATGCCCTGGTCAATCTTGGCGAGCCAGCCCTGGCCGCCCTCAAGCGGCTAGCTCCGGAAGCCGGAGAGGAGGTCCGCCTTGAGATCCTGCAGGTCGTCTCCAGGATCGAAAAGACCGGCAAAAGAAAGAGCCGCGGCGCGGGCAAATACAACGGCGCCATGGACGAAATCCATACTGAATTGATGACCTTCAGGGGAGAGATCCTGACCGAAGGCTTTCCGCTCAAGACCCGCTATGGAGAGCTTCTCATCAAGGCCGTGGACCTGGAGTCCATCCGCTTCAAAGCAGATGGGCGAACTAACCGCGTCATCCATGTCGCTCCCAGCTTCCAACCCTCTGGAGCCTGGCTCGATACCAGGATGGATGTCGGCAAGAACAAGCTGCTCACTATCAAATCCAGCGGCGAGACCTCGATAGGGAGCTGGAACCTGACCGCCGACCCGGACGGAACCAATCGCTACTCCACCTTCAAATCAAACCAGGGATTTCCCATGCTCTCGCTGGTAGGAAAGATCGGCAAGAGCGGCAAGCCCTTCAAGGCCGGCAAGAAATATCGCCTTCGGTCCCGGACCGCCGGCAGGCTGTACCTCGCGATCCAACCATTCGATTACGAGCCTGCGGGTGTCGATGGGCAATACCGATCCGTGATAACGATCACGGACGGCCCCTGAAAAGAACGGCCTCCCGCGTCCGGGAGAAACAAGGAAAGACTGAACGCCATGCCGGATCTCCAGCTTCCAGATCTCCTCGGAATCGAAACCGCCAGGAACCGGATCGGAGCACACGCGCATTGGACACCCCTGCTGAGCAGCCGATCGATCGGCGAGCTCTCAAACGCGGACGTCTGGCTCAAATGCGAAAACCTGCAGAAGGCCGGGGCTTTCAAGTTCCGCGGCGCCATGAACGCCTGCCTGCGCGCGGTCGAGGAGGAGAGGATGCCCGAAGCGGGAGTCATCACCTTCTCTTCGGGCAACCACGGTCAGGCGGTCGCCCTCGCCGCGAGGACGCTCGGCATCGATGGAACCATCGTCGTACCCGAGGACATCCCCTCGGTCAAGAAGGCCGCCATCGAGGCCTACGGCGCCCGGCTGGAGATCGCCGGGCTCACCTCAACGGACCGGCACCAGCGAGCCCTGGAGCTCTCTGAGGAGAGCGGAGGCCTGATCATCCCGCCCTTCGACCATCCGGACGTGATTGCCGGGCAGGGAACGACCGGCCTCGAGATCATCGATGAACTGCCCGAGGTCGATGCGATCCTGGTTCCCACCGGCGGCGGAGGCCTGCTCGCCGGCGTGGCGATCGCGCTCTCCCACAGGAACCCATCGACCCGGGTCATCGCGGTCGAACCCGCCGATGCGAACGCCATGGCGCTGTCGGTCGAGGCCGGTGAGATCGTCACCCTCGACAGCGTACCGGGGACCATAGCCGACGGCCTGAAACCCATGGCCCCCGGCAAGCTGACCCTCGAGGCGGCGCTCGAGCACGTCGACCGGATCCTGCTGGTCGATGACGAGTCAATCCTGCGCGCCCAGCGCCTGCTGCTCGAACGCGCCAAGCTCCTGGTGGAACCCTCGGGCGCCGCGGGCGTCGCCGCGCTGCTGGGCTGCGATGAGCTCGCCGGCCTGCGGGTGGTGACCATCCTCACCGGCGGCAACACCGACCTGCCCTAGGTTCGCTTCGCGCAACACTGCCGCTCCAAAGCCTGGAACAAATCATCAGGCCATCGACCGCTTCCTGGTCATTAGGATTTTTGCCGAAACCCTTGTTTTCAGTAGAATAAGAGCATGCCTGGACTAACCGCGCTTACAACTCGATCCGGCACCCGGGGAACAACGGGCCTGCACCTTCTTTTTGCCGCGGCGCTGGCCGCTGTTTTCCTCCAGACCTGCGATGCCCGCGCCCTGGACGTGGCCGCGGGCATCGAGCTCTTCGAAAAGAAGATTCGGCCGGTGCTCGTCAAGAGCTGCTATAAGTGCCACTCCGCGGAGTCGAAGAAGCTCAAGGGCAAGCTGCGGCTCGATAGCCGCGAAGGCTGGCTCAAGGGCGGTGAATCCGGAGCCGCCATCACTCCCGGCAAGCCCGGGGAGAGCCTGGCACTCTCGGCGCTCAGGTACGACGAGCTCAAGATGCCCCCGGGCGGGAAGCTGCCGGAGACCGTGGCGAAAGACTTTGAGAGCTGGATCCGGCTGGGCGCCCCGGCCCCGGCCTCCTTCGGAAACCCGACCCCGGCAACCCCCACAGAGAAAGTGATCGACTGGAAGACCGAGGCCGGCTTCTGGTCCTTCAAGCCGCTGACCGATTACCCGGTAAAAGACCCGGGACTGGAGGCGCCGGTTCGCAACCGGATTGACAACTACGTGTTCAGCAGGCTGACGGATCAGAAGATGCGCCCGCCCGGTGAGGCCGATCGCAGGACACTCATTCGCCGACTCACCTACAACCTCATCGGCCTCCCCCCGACTCCCGCGGAAATCAACGACTTCGTCAACGACAAGGATCCGCAGGCCTGGGAAAACCTGGTCGACCGGCTGCTTGATTCTCCCCACTACGGGGAGCGCTGGGGACGCCACTGGCTCGACGTCGTGCGCTACGCCGACTCTAACGGCGCCGATGAGAACGCGCCCTATCCCCTCGCCTACCACTACCGCAACTATGTCATAGACGCCTTCAACGAGGACCGCCCCTTCGACGAGTTCATCCGCGAACAGCTTGCCGGCGACCTCCTGCCGCATCCTTCGGACGCGGCCATCACCAATCGCCGGCTGACTGCGACCACCTACCTGGCCATGGGAATCAAGATCGCGGCTGAGAAGGATGGCGCGAAAAAAGAGTCTGATATTATCGATGAACAGATCGACACGATCTCCCGGTCCCTGCTGGGAGTGACCGTCGCCTGCGCTCGCTGCCACAATCATAAGTTCGACCCGATCCCGACAAGCGATTACTACGCCATGGCCGGAGTTCTTCGCTCTACCAGCCTCAGCAACCGAAAGCTCGAATCCGGCGAGAAGAAGGCGCTGGGCAGGGAACTCGACGAGCTGAAAAAGGACCGTAACAAGCTCCGCGCGGCAGCCGAGTCCCGGATCGCCAACGAGGCGAAGAAAAATATCGCCTCCTACCTGGCGCACGCCCCGGGGGTGCTCAGATGGCAGCGGTACGCCATCCCGACCAGCCTCCGGCTCGCGCTCGCCGAACAGACCGCGCCGCCCTACACGGCCGCGGCCTCGACTGTCCCGCCCTCCCAGCTCAGCCAGCTTCACCTTCTGCGCGAGGCCGAGACCCACGACCGGGGCACCGCGCGCGAAGATGACACCTATGGCAAGGGAATCGGCATCATCTCCGACAAGGGCGCGGGGCTGACCTGGGCCGAATACGACATCGAGCTGCCGGAGGACGGCACCTACCAGGTGGAGTTCCGCTACGCGGCCCGATCTTCCCGCCCTGGCAAGCTGTCGGTCAACGGCAAGGTCGTCAACGAAAAGAGCATGGCCGGTGTCACCGGCACCTGGTACCCCGACAGCCAGAGGTGGTTTGTCGAGGGGCGCTACGGATTCAAGGCCGGAAAGAACGTCCTGCGCTTCGAGGTCGGCTCCGCGATGTCGCACCTCGATAAGATCGCCATCGCCCGGGTAGCTCCTCTCACCTCGCCGGTGGTCGAGGCGGAGAGCTTCCAGAGAGGCAACGTCAAGCCCTACACCTCCGACAAGGTGGTCTACATCTCCGACCCGGGCAACGCCGAGAACATCCATTTCATGGAATATGACATCGAGACGCCCCTCGACGGGAGCTATTCGCTCCTGCTGCGCTACGCCGCCCTCGAGTCGCGTCCGATGATCCTCTCTGTCGATGGCAAGGTCGTCTCCGAGAAAGCGATGGCGAAAACCAGCGGCGGCTGGGATGCCGTTCACCAGGGCTGGCAACGGGAGCTCGACCTGGAACTCACCGCCGGCAGGCACACGCTGCGCCTCGAACGAAAAGGCGCCGTCTCGCATCTCGACCAGCTGCGCCTGGTCCCGCCGGTCCCCGGCAACCGCGAGCTTCCCTCGCCAGCAGAGCTGGCTGGAAAAAACGGGCTCGACCTCGGAGCGCTTCACCAATGGGCACGCTTCATCGACACCCAGGACAAGCCGAACGCCCCCTTCTACCTGTTGAACAACCTCAGCCACGGGGACGAAAATTTCGTCGCGGGAAATAAAGAGTCCCTCGCCAGGCGCAAGCCCGGCAATCCCATCTCCAGGAAGCTGCTCACCCCGCCCCCGAAAATTCCCGGTGAGCTCGCAGCGCGGGCCGGCCTGCTCGTTACCGCGGCCCTGGCTGAAGACCGAGTGCCGATACTCGAACCTCTACACCACGCTCTCACCGGAAAGGATGGCCCCTTCACCCCCTACCGCCACGCAACCACGCACTATTCCCCGGACGAACAGAAAGCCGTCAACGCCCTCAGCCAGGCCATCGCCGGGCTTGAAGAGCGGCAGAAAAACATCCCATCGATCACGGTGATGGCGGTCTCTGATGGTTCGGTCACGGACCACCCCATCTACATTCGCGGAAATCACCTTCAGAAAGGCCCGGTCGTCCCACGGCGCTTCCTGACCATCGTCGAAGGCCACGAGCAGGCGGAATATCCGGAGAACAGCAGCGGGCGGCTGCGGCTGGCCAACTCGATCGCCTCGCCCGCCAACCCGCTGACCGCGCGCGTGCTGGCCAACCGAATCTGGCGCTGGCATTTCGGCCGGGCGCTGGTGAAGACCACCGAGAACTTCGGTCACTCAGGCGAGCAGCCGTCCCATCCGGAGCTCCTCGATCACCTCGCGCTGAAGCTGATCGAGTTCAAATGGTCCATCAAGGAGCTCAACCGGTATATCACCTCCTCCAGCACCTACACGATGGACAGCTCCTACGCGCCCCGAAATGCTGAAATCGATCCGGAGAATCGCTGGTACTGGCGCTTCGAACCTCAGCGGCTGGAGGCCGAGGTCATCCGGGACGCCTTTCTCTTCACCTCGGGGCGTCTCGACCCGGCGCTCGGAGACGGCCCGACCAGCAAGGTGCGATCCCAGGATCCATCGCCTGAAAACCTGCGGCAGAACCGGGCCTTCTACGAATCAAGTCGACGACGCTCGGTCTACCTGCCGATCATCCGGACCAACGTCTACAAGCTCTTCACTCTCTTTGATTTCCCAAACCCCGCGGCTCCCGCCGGCAATCGAACCACCACGACCGTTCCGACCCAGGCGCTGTTTCTGATGAACAACCCCTGGATGAACGGACTCGCGGCGGAGATCGCCCGCAAAACCGTGGCCGACCACAAGAGCGATGACCGGCGGATCCGCCACCTCTATGAATCTCTTCTCGGCCGCGTCCCGGACCAGGCTGACATCGACTCGGCCGGCAAGCTGCTCGAGGCGGCGCGAGAGCAGGCGGAAGCCGGGCAGCGGGCAGCGGCGGGATGGGAGTCCCTCTGTCATGCTATGCTCATGTCCAGCGAGTTCCTCTACGTTCGCTAACGATACCAGGAAGAAACCTGCGATGACCTTCAACCCCCTGCGGCAAGAACCACATTTCCCCGGTCGACGCGACCTGCTCAGGTCCTGGAGTCTCGGCTTCGGAGGACTGGCCCTTGCCGACCTGCTCCACGCCGAGGACAAGGGGGGACGAAAAGAGCCCGCGCATCCCCTCGCGGCCAGGAAGCCGCATTTCAAGCCGCGCGCCAGGCGAATCATCTTCCTCTTCATGCACGGCGGACCGTCTCACATCGATCTCTTCGATCCGAAACCGGCGCTGCAGAAAAACGATGGCAAGCCTCCCCCCTTCGAACGGACCCGGGTGAAGTTCGCCGCGCGCGGCAACCTCCTCGCCTCGCCCTGGAAGTTCCGTCCGACCGGCAAGAGCGGGATCCCGATGAGCGAGCTCTGGCAACACCTGCCGGAGGTCGCCGACGAGCTGTGCATGCTCCACGGCCTCTGCGGCCAGAACGTAGCGCACGGCGGCGCCTGCATGAAGCTCTTCACAGGCAGCGACTCCCTGCTGCGTCCGAGCATGGGCAGCTGGATGAGCTACGGGCTGGGCACCGAGAACCAGAACCTGCCGAGCTTCATCACGATCTGCCCGACAAGCCTCCATGGCGGAGTCGACAACTTCGGCACCGCCTTCCTGCCGTCAATCCACCAGGGCGTTCCCCTCGGCACACCGGGCTATCCGAACACCCTGATGAAGAACGCGAAGTTTGAGTTCCTCGAAAACTCTTTCAGAACCCCCGGACAGCAGCAGGCCCAGCTTCGCTACCTCAAACGTCTCAACCAGCGGCACCTCCGGACCACCGGTCCGAACTCAGACCTCGAGGCCAGGATCGCGAGTTTCGAGATGGCCTTCCGGATGCAGCAGGCCGCGCCCGAGGCGACCGACCTTGCCGGGGAGACGCCTCAAACCCGCAAGCTCTACGGAATCGATGACCCGAAAACGCAGAACTTCGGGACCATGTGTCTCATGGCGAGACGCCTCGCCGAGCGCGATGTCCGCTTCATCCAGGTCAGCCATGCCCACAGCCTTCCATTCAACAATGAACAATGGGACCAGCACAGCCATATCAAGCAGGGGCATGAGATCAATGTCGGCCAGATCGACAAGCCCATCACCGGCCTGATCAAGGATCTGAAACAGCGCGGACTCCTCGAGGACACCCTCGTGCTCTGGGGCGGTGAGTTCGGCCGCACTCCAACGGCGCAGCAGGGAAAGAAGGCCACGATTGGCCGCGACCACCATCCCGATGGATTCACCATGTGGATGGCCGGGGCCGGGGTCAAGGGCGGCTTCCGCTACGGCAGGACCGACGAGTTCGGCTACTACGCCATCGAAGATCGAATGACCATCCACGACCTCCACGCCACGCTGCTGCACACCATGGGCATCGATCACGAGCGCCTGACCTATCGCTACGCCGGACGGGACTTCCGCCTGACCGACGTACACGGAGAGGTGGCGGAGAAGATCTTCGCCTGATAAACACCCGGCTCCGGGCGGCGCTCAGAGTCGCTTGCAGCGCTTGACCCTGGTGATCACCTTGCGGCCATCCTTGACCTTGTATTCACCCTCGAGCTCCACGACCGAGCCGACACAGGCATCGATGCGCAGGTTGTGGACGGTGCCGAAGCCTGTGCGCACCTCGAGGCTCTCGCCGCTGGATAATTGCACGAGATAGAGGTTCAGGTCATCCGGCTTGACGCTGATCTTCAGCATCCCCTTGACCAGGAGCTTGCCGCCTTCGTCCTGGATAATCTTCCACGAACCGTCATCGACATATTTCGGAGCGAGGTTGGCCTTCTCGGAGATCCCCGGGAGGATCCCAGTCGAGTTGCCGTATTTTTCTTTTTTCACGCCCATCATGTTCATGAGCTTCAGGAGCAGGTTGCCGTTGGGAGTATTAGGATATTTTACGTAACGTCCCGGCAGGATCCGGCCGCCTCCCCCGCCTGAGAGCACCAGCGGCAGATCGGTAACCGAGTGGTAGTCGCCGTGCTTGATGCCGGATCCGAAGAGAACGATGGAATTGTCAAAGACCGTGCCCTCGTCGTCATCGAGGGACTTCAACTTCTCGATAAAATAAGAGAACTGCTGCACATACCAGTGGTTGACCTTGTCATATCCCGAAAGCCCCGAGGAGCGATTGCGCGTGCGAACGAAGTGGGACAGCATATGAAGCTCATCGTTGATTCCAAGAAAACCGTAGGTCGACCGGGTCTCGGTGTGGGCCATCATCAAGGTGCTCACCCGCGTCATGTCCGTCCAATAGGCCAGGGCGATCAGATCCAGCATCGCCCTGGTGCGCTGCGCGAGGTCGGCGGCAGCCGGCACCGGATTGATCTGCTTCATCCTCGAATCGCGAGCAGGATTTCCACGGGTCTTGAACTGGTCGAGCTCCCGCTCCACATCGCGAACCGACTGCAGGTAGTGATCGAGCACCTGCCGGTCACGGTTGCTGGCCTTGCGAACGACTGACTGATAGCTCTCCTTCACCTCATCGAGAACGCTCGCGGTCCGCTTTCGGAAGCCGCTGTTGTTGAAGCCCTTGAAGAGTCGGTTGAAAACCACCTCGGGATTGTGCTCAACCGGAAGAGCCCTGCCGTCAGCGCCGAAGGAGAGAAAGTTTTCCGAGGGATCGTTGGCGTCGAGATAGGTGTCGCTGCGCAACTGCAGAGATTTCACGGGAGTCGCAGCGCCTACATGATCCGCGATGACCTGGTCAAAGGACTGCCGCTGCACGAGACGTGACTTGCGGACATTGCCGGTCATGAAGGTCAACGTCACGTTCTCATGCCCACCATTGGCGCGCTGGTCAGCGTCGATGTTGCGCAGGATAACGATGTCTTTCTTGTTCTTTTCCAGCGGGCTGAGCAACTTCGAAAGCGTGAACTCCGTCTCTGTAGCTCCAGTGATGTCCCACGAATTAGGATTCACTCCAGCGCCCTTAAAGAGGACACAAAGACGAAGATTCTTCGCCGCCGCGGAGTTACCGTAACCCAGGGCCGGGGACATGATCTCCAGCGAGGGTAGCGCCAGGGCCGCGCCGACTCCCCTGAGAAACGACCGTCGCGGGATGAGATAGGATTCTCTGCTCATGGCTGGTCCTGTCGACACTGAAACTGCCTACTCCTGATGATGTCGGTAATCAACGTATTGATCTTAAAGCCATCCCGCTCGAGGGTATCGCAAATTTTTCTGAGCGCGGGACGGTCATACGGCTCCAGCTTGCGACCCAGAGCGTAGGCGAACATCCGCCCGGCGATGTTCTTCACGATCGGCTCTCGGTATTCTTCCACCAGGATCTGCTTCATCTGCCGCGGTGTCTTGAAGGTGTCTCCATTGGGAAACACCCCGCTGGACCTGACCGGACGCTTGTTCCTGTAGGATGCCCTCCACTTCCCGAAGGGGTCGAAATTCTCGAGACCAAGGCCGAGGGGGTCGATGTGCTTGTGACAGCTGACGCAGATCGCCTTGCTGGTATGCGCCTTCAGGATGTCGGCAAGGTCTGTCAGCTTCTTTCCATCCACCTTCTCGCTCTTGCTCAGAGCAGGAACATTCTCCGGCGCGTGCAGCGGACGCCCGATGATTCTGTCCAGCAGCCAGACTCCCCGGCGGATAGGGTTGGTTTTCTCAGGCGCGGAAGTCACCCGCAAGATTCCAACTGTGGTGATCAGACCGCCACGCTGGTCGCTCTTGATCTTGAGAAGGTACGGAGGCTTGTAGAATTGCTCCTGGATTCCCGGGGGATTGTTGCGGCGCGACGCGAAGATGTCCCCATGCTTCGCGTCGAAGGTGTGCCTCTTGCCTGAGGCGCGGACACCGGTGTAGTCGCTCTGGTAGATCCAGTCGGAGTCGACAATCTCCAGGATACTCCGATCCGATTTGACCAGCTCATCGAAGAAGAACAGCACCTCA
The DNA here is from genome assembly GCA_913042995.1 of uncultured bacterium. Classification (GTDB taxonomy): domain Bacteria; phylum Planctomycetota; class UBA8108; order UBA8108; family UBA8108; genus UBA8108. Next base: position 27,258 of record CAJWMA010000004.1, read on the forward strand.
TCGTAGATCCCGCGACTCCATCTTTCGTTCCGGTAGAAGATCTTGTTGGTCCACAGCTCTCTGAATCCCAGCCATTGCCCGGCGAAGTCTTCCGAGAGCGAGATGCGCCGAGGTGACTTGAGCATACGGTCAACCTGTCCGGCAAGGACCGTCCCATCGAGCAGCCGGCCGTCAGCCGCCAGGGCGAACAGCTCATCGTCGGGCATGGAGGCCCACAAAAAATACGAGAGACGGCTTGCAAGCTCATAGGCGCCGACCCTGTAAGGCAGCGTCTTGTTCCTGGCTGTCTCGATTCGATAGACAAAGGGCGGCGAGAGAAGGCCTATTTTCATCGCATGCAGAAGTGAAGAAACCGGCTCCTCCTTTTTACGGCGGACGCGATAGGCGCTCAGCACCACCTCCTCACTCTCCGCGTTCTTATAGCCGCGCCAGGCCCGGGCCAGGAAACGGCGGAGAATCTCTTCGGCCTGCTCCTCGGTCAGTTCGGGCGAGACTCCCTTGAACCCGAAAACTTTTTCGCGAGCCGCGGGGGCTTGCTCAAAAATCCTCAGGGCATAGTCGAAAGCCTCGCTGTATTTCAAGACCGGCGGCCTGGACCCGGCCAGCTGAGCCGCGTCATTGTAGAAGCCGGATTCACCCTGAGCATCAGACGGCAGGATTGTCTCCAGCGTGGAGGGCAGGAAGGCGGGAAATTCCGGGCTGTAGACATAGGGTTGCTTCAGCGAGACCCGCAACAGTTCCTCGAGCGTATTGATCAACTCATAGCGGCTGAGCCTCCGCAGCCTCGACTCGCCGATGTGTTCCTTGCCGTCCTTCAGGACATAGGTCTCCTCGAACCAGCCGGCGATCTGCTCCTTCTGCGCGGTGGTCAGGGGCTTCTTCTGCTTTGGCGGCATCTCGCCTTCGCCAACGGCCTTGTCGACCTTCTCCCACAAAGCCACAATCTTCTCATCGAGTGGATCCGGGGCGGAGAGAAGCTGCTCGAGATCGACCCCTCCCTTGCGCGTATCCGCGTCATGACAGCTGAGACAGCGAGATTCAAGAACCTCCAGAACCGGGGACTGCTCAGCGGCGCCCAGGCCCGGCCCCAAACCGGGCAACAACAGCAGGATCATGCAGGCGATTGATTTCATGGATGGCCTTGACGCTTCGGGAGAGACCGCGCGAATCAGTATTAGATAATCCGGAAAGCTCAAATACATCGAAGTGGTTCGCCCTCCCCGCTGAAACTTCTTTTAGATCATTTTATTTTCCAGCCGGAAGATCCGCAATCCACTTGTGACCTCCAGGCGCCGCTTCTCTCAGCTCATACGCAGAGCGCTCCACCTGGAGCCGGGAAGCGGGAGGCTGCCGGCGACAGCCAGACCCTCGAGCTCGAGCAGGAGAACCTTCAGGCGCACGCCGCAGGAGAACCCGCCCAGGCGTCCATCGCCTGAGATCACCCGGTGGCAGGGAAAAATGACCGGCAGCGGATTCTGTCCGACGGCCTGGCCCACAGCGCGGGCGGCGCGCGGCGACCCGACCCTGGCTGCCAACTCCCCGTAGGTACGAAACTCGCCTCGGGGGATCTCGAAGAGAGCCTTCCAGACCCGCAGTTGGAACGGCGTACCCGAGCCATCGAAATCGAGGGGAGAACGAAAGGTTATCTTCTCACCGGAGAAATAGCGGTCCAGCTCCGAGCAGGCCCGCTCAAGAATCTCGCAGGCGGAATTCTCAGCTCTCCGCGGAGATCCGCCTGGAGACGAGGGCGCGGTCTCAAAAAGCTCCACGCGTCGAACACCCTTCGGGCTGGCCGTTACTTTCAGCTCTCCGCCCGCAAGACAGTCCGGCCGGAGGATGACGCTCGCAAGATCCTGCATCGAAATAAAATCTTCCACCATGGGATTGAGCCCGTGAGAAAACAAAAACCGGGGAGGAACCCTCCTTCCCTACAGCATAAGATACAGGCTCTGGCCCACATGCAATATGGGAGAAATGATGGACCCCCGTGAAGAGCTCGTAGACCTGATCGATGAACAGGACCATGTTATCGGCTGGGCGCGCCGTGAGAAAATCCGCCGACTGAACCTGCTCCACCGCGGAGTCGGGATTCTCTGCCTTGATCCTGATGGACGAATCTATGTTCATCGCCGCACGGAGACAAAGGACGTCTTTCCAGGTATGTACGATATGTTCGTCGGTGGTGTCGTAGGCCAGGGAGAAGACCGTGACCTCGCCGCCGCCAGGGAGATCGCCGAAGAGCTGGGAATCGAGGGGCCCAATCCGGAACCCATTTGCCGCTATCTCTACCTTGGCCCCCTGAACCGCAGCCTCGTGGCGGTTTACAAGGTCACCTGGGAAGGGGAAATCCGCCACCAGCCGGAAGAGGTTGCGTGGGGAAGCTATATGAGCACCGAAGAAATCGAGGCGAAGATCGGCGAGTGGAACTTTGTCCCCGATGGCCTGGAGATCTGGAAGCACATCAGGGAATTGAAGGCCATCTGAGAAAAGACCCGGAGCGAACGCTCCATCAGCCCACCCCGAGAAACCGCGGAATTACTTGCTCTTGGGCTTCTTCTTTGCGGAACGGGCCTTGCGAGCCGCGCTGGTCGAGGCACTCACATCGATCGTTACCCGGCGGCTGGAGGTCTTCTTGGACTTCTTCTTCGCAGCGGGCTTCTTCTTTGCGGAGGACTTCTTCTTCGCAGCGGGTTTCTTTGCCTTTTTGGTCTTGGAGGACTCGGCGGCCTCTTCTTCTTCCACCTCATCTCCGAGATGAAGCCTCAGCTTCTGCTGGGCCTGTTCCGAAATCTTATTACGGGGGAAGGCCTCAACCAGGTGCCTCAGCATGCGAATGCCAAACCTGCCCATCTGCTCGCCCTCTTCGGCGAAATGGAAACCGAGATAGTAGTAATCCTCGGGGTCGATGTGCTTATCGACAGTGATCTTCTCCACGAGCTCTATATAGCTGTCGTAAATCAGCGCGCGCAGAACCCGCAAGCCGAGATCCGATCTGCGAGAGGCCGGATCCAGATCTCTCGAGCTCTGGCGAATGAGAGCGACAGCGAAAAAATACCGTCCCTCGGAGGTGATCATGTGGTGATCCCACAGCAACTGCATGTATTCGGTAATACGAACCCACTTATCGCGGCTCGAACTATTCTTCAGCTTAACGGCCTTTTGATACACCTTGGTTCGCAGCGGATCCGCATCTACTCCTTTTACAAATTCCAGGAAAGAGCGATAGCGAACATCGTTTCTCTCAAAGAGAAGAATCAGGCGCTTCACCGCGCGATCGAGATACTTGCGGCGTGTCTTCTGGGGGAACTCCTGGAGAATCGAATTCACTCTCTGGGTGACCTCGAGATCCTCGGACTCGACAAGAGTCTTGAAGAGACTCTCAATACCCGAAGAGATCTCGCGCAAGGTCGCCTCAGCCGCCTCGCGAACCCTGAAACGTGAGTCCGAAAGGAAGGGGACGATCGCTGCGGCGATCTCGGGCTTGTCGATCCCCTTAAGCCGTTCGAAGACATGAATATGCACGGCGAAATGCGGAGATTTGTTGAACAGTTGAACAAGCTTGATGGAGTCCTTGGCGGGAAGATCGATCTTCTTGAAACCCGTCAGGGCATGCTGGGCGACATTCTCCCAGTCCGCATCGCAAAGACTCTTTTGCAGGAAACGCGTGTAATCCGGCGTCGCCTTCAACTCATCGGACTGCCTGTAGAGCGAGATGAATGCAAACCTCCGGATCTCCGGGAGGTGCCTCTGGTCAGCGTAATTCCTGAGAATCTTCCTGGCCCGGCCAGCAAGAGACCTTCCCTTGAAACAGCCGAGTAGAATGAGACCTGAGATATGCAGGTAAGGACTGGCCGAATCAGGCTTCCCGCGCAGAAGCTTCTGCACAAGCGGAAACACCGGGGTCTGCTGAGCAGGTTTCATCGCGTTGATCGAGTCCGAGAGACGCGCCAGCAGGTGCTGCTGCTGCTCAAAAGATTCTTCCTCAAGCTTCTTCAGGAGGAATTCTACAGCGGATTTTCCATTCACAGCTGACAGGGTCGATATGATCGCCCGACGGCCATTGAAATCAGCCCCCTCGTAGAGGTCGCGAAGCTGCGGGATAGCGGAAGGACCAATAGCCGTAATCACAGCCATTGAATGCTCCCGGATAATGCCGCCCTTGAGAATCATGGGCACCACCAGGTGGGACACATCAGCCGCCCCCAGGCGCGCAAGTCCCTTCAAAGCAGCCAGTTGCATGGGCTCATAGGGTTCCCTGAGACAATTCCCGAGAGCCTTGATAACAGGCTTCGTCGAGATCCCAAGCTCGGAAAAAACCTGAGCAGCCGCGACTCGCAATTCCAAGTCGTCAGAACTCAGTAAATTCAATAGTTTCTTGGTGGTTGCGTCCATGGATGGAGCGCCTCCGATGTCGGTTTTTTTAACAGATCCCAATTAGTTCAGTCGTAAAAGGATACACGCGACAAAGCCCTATTTACAGAAGATTCGCCCTAGGTCCCTAAGTCCCATAAATGCCTTACGAAAAAAACACAAAGCTATACATTACAATGACTTAAAATAGTTCTAACCAGCCCTCAGAACTGGTCTCAAACCCGCCATCCTGCCACAGAAGCCCATAGAACGCATTCCAGGCCAGTCCGGATGACACAACATATTGTAAAAAATAGAGTTATCGGAATTCCAAAACCTATATGGACTATTTCTGAGTCGGGAACTACGGGTAAGTGGCAATGGATCCAGAGAAAAGACGGTAGTGGATGTTTGTATGCTGAAAGGGACAATTCCCTTCTGGGAACCCTAAAACCGCTTCATTACGGCTAAACAGCACAATTTCATGAATACCTGCGAAATACCCCCGGAACTCGACCTGCACCCTGTTGAGGCTGGGGTCTGCTCAAACGGCAACTGGTCCGGCCAAGGCGAAGAGCTCGTCTCCATCAATCCTGCAAGCTCTGAAGAGCTTGCCAGGGTGGCTGGAGCAACCCCCGAGGAAACCCTCAACACCATCCAGGACGCGTACGACTCGTTTGAAAACTGGAAAAAGCTCCCAGCTCCCCGTCGGGGGGAATATATCAGGCTTATTGGCGAAGAGCTCAGACGATTCAAGGAACCCCTTGGAAAGCTCGTCTCCCTCGAATGCGGCAAGGTGCTCTCCGAAGGTGAGGGCGAAGTCCAGGAGATGATTGATATTGCCGACTTCGCGGTAGGACTCTCACGTACGATCGGCGGAGCCACCCTGCCAAGTGAGCGTCCTGATCACAGGATGTTCGAACAGTGGCACCCCCTTGGCCCCGTGGGCGTCATCACCGCCTTCAACTTTCCAGTAGCCGTCTGGTCCTGGAACGCCCTGGTCGCAGCCATCTGCGGTGACACCATCGTCTGGAAGCCCTCCGAGAAAACACCCCTGACGGCAATCGCCGTACAAAAAATCTGCAACCGGGTACTCGAACCAGAAGGGCTCGCCGGGGTCTTCAACCTCTGCTGCGGGGGAACTGAAACCGGCGAACGGATCGCGGCGGATGAACGCCTACCCCTGGTCAGCGCGACCGGAAGCTGCCGAATGGGACGGGAAGTCGCGGTAGCTGTCGCCGGACGAATGGGACGAAGCCTGCTCGAACTGGGCGGCAACAATGCGATCATCATTCTGGATGATGCCGACGTCGACCTGGCCCTCAGGGCCGTACTCTTCGGTTCGCTGGGAACTGCGGGACAGCGATGTACAACGACCAGGAGGGTCCTGGCACAAAAAAAAATCTTTCCGACACTCGCAAAGAGACTGACCGAGGCCTTTGAATCCGTCATCGTGGGTGACCCGCTTGACCCAAAGACCCTTGTCGGCCCCCTCATCGATGAAGAGGCTGTCAACACTTTTGAAAAAGCCGTAGCAGCGGCCCGGGACAGCGGCGGCGAGATCCTGACTGGAGGCCAGGTAATCGAGGGACCGGGCTTCTTCGTGCAGCCCACCCTTATCAAGGCTGGTTCCGGAATGGAAATCGTCCGTGAAGAAACCTTTGCCCCCATTCTCTACCTGTTAGAGACGGATGGACTGGATGAGGCCATCTCAGCACAGAACAACGTTCGACAGGGTCTCTCGTCGGCGATTTTCACCGACTCGGTCAGGAACGCGGAGCGATTTCTTTCCGTTGCCGGCAGCGATTGTGGAATCGCCAACGTCAACATAGGAACAAGCGGCGCCGAGATAGGAGGAGCCTTCGGAGGTGAAAAGGAAACGGGCGGCGGGCGGGAGGCCGGGTCCGACTCCTGGAAAGCCTATATGCGCCGCCAGACCTGCACGATCAACTATGGAACGGAGCTGCCGCTGGCCCAGGGCGTTCGCTTCGACCTTGAGTGACCGCTTGCGGCAGAATTCTCCGGATCTCATCAGCCAGGGTTCATCCTGAACTGGATTTCAGCCATATAAGACTATAATATCGACTCCTCGAAGGGGTCTGAGCCCCCTTGGCTGCTACCATAGATATAGACAAAATGTTTCTCGACCCCGCCCCGCCTACAGCTTTCAGGTTTAAAGCCCCCCCGTTGATCGCTCTGCTGCTGCTCTGCAGCCTTCACGCCTCCGGGGCCGATTGGCCCATGTGGCGAGCGGATGCGGCACGCAGAGGGACCTCAACCGCCGAGCTACCCGACAAGCTGTATCTCCAATGGACGCTGGAGTTGGCGAAGCCTGACACAGCCTGGCCGGCTAACCAGGAAAAGCTGCAATTTGACCGCCTCTACGAACCTGTCCTCGCAGGGAAACGTCTTTTCGTTCCCTCCATGATTTCGGACAAGCTCACCGCGTTTGATACCGACTCAGGGAAAGAGCTCTGGCGCTTTTATACCGATGGCCCGGTGAGGTTCGCGCCTGCTATCTGGAAAAACAAAATCTTCATCGCTTGCGATGATGGCTACCTCTACTGCCTCAGCACCGCCGATGGCTCGCTCGTCTGGAAATTCCGAGGCGGCCCCAGCGAGAGACGAGTCCTCGGCAATGATCGTCTCATAAGTACCTGGCCGGCCCGCGGAGGTCCCGTCATCTACGATGACAAGATCTACTTTGGAGCAGGGATCTGGCCCTTCATGGGAATCTTCCTGCATGCCCTCGACGCCGAAACCGGACGCCTGATCTGGACCAATAGCGGCGAGGGCTCCAGCTTCCAGACCCAGCAGCATGGCAGTCCTGCCTTCTCCGGAATAGCTCCACAGGGCTACCTGGCGGCAAACGAAAATTTTCTCGTTGTCTCCGGAGGACGAACCATGCCGGCCGTCTACGACAGGAAAACGGGCGCCATAAAACACTACGATGTCAGCGCCCGAAATATGGGGACCAAGGGCGGCGGCGGCTATGACGTAGTCCTTGGAGAAAATTTCTACCTGAACCGGGAATGCGCTTACCGCCTGGACAATGGCAAGTTCATCACCAAGCTGGAGGCCCTCCTAATCAACGACCACTCCATCATCTGCCACGATGGGGAAGGCCTCAGAGGGTTTCAGCCACGCTGGGAAAAACACACGGCCAAGGACCGCAAGGGCAAGGTGCAAAGCTCCATCAGGATTCGCAAGACCTGGGCCGCTCCCATTGACCAGAAGGTAAAGAAGGTCTTTATCCAGGCGGGTAAGCACCTCTACTGCAGCGGAGAGGGCGGCCGGATTCTGGCGGTCGATTTCTCCAACATCATCGCCGGGGCCAAAGTCGCCTGGAGTATCGAGATCCCCGACGAGGCGCTCAACATGATCGCCGGAGATGAGAAGCTCTTTGTCAGCACCGCCGCTGGCAGAATTTATTGCTTTGGAGGAGCGAAAACGGAGCTTCAGCTCCCGGTCAAAAAGAAAGAGCCCGCTGCCGAGAAAGTCGAGATCAAGAGCATCGTATCCAAGGGATCCACCTGGAAATATCAGGATGATGGCCAGGGACCGGGCGCCGATTGGCAATCGATCAGCTTTGACGACTCAAAGTGGAAGGAGGGCCCGGCCAGGCTCGGATACGGAGAAAATAACGAAAAGACCCGTCTTGGCTTCGGTAAAAACGACAAGAAGAAACACGCGGCCTGCTATTTCAGACACGCCTTTGAGCTTCCGGATGGGCTCCAGTTCGGTGATCTCGAGTTGCAGATCCTGGCCGACGACAGCGCCATCATCTATCTCAACGGAAAGCAGGCCGCCCGCCTGCGCATGCCCGAAGGCGAGACCAACCACCAGACCTATTCCGGAATACAGATCAAAAATGAAAACACCTTCGACAAGCTGAAGCTTCCCGGAAATCTTCTCCAGCCGGGGAAAAACCTGCTGGCGGTAGCCGTCCATCAACAAAGAGCCGACAGCTCGGACCTGACCTTCGACCTGAATCTGGCCCCTCTCACCAGCCCGAAGCGAATTTTCCAACCTGAAATAGCCGTTGAGGGAACTGACCCCCAGAAAAAATGGGGGGGCGTGGCAACCCGGATCCTCCAGGGTATGAGAACACGAAAGGGCTATTGCCTGGCTCTCGGGCTCGGCTCAGGCCAGCTCGTCTCCGCGCTGGCGGAGCAGTCGGAGCTGCACATCGTCGTCATCGAAG